>ONWH01000263.1 GCA_900321495.1 uncultured Planctomycetota bacterium | reverse complement strand
GAACCAATTGCCGGATAAACAGCGTCTCCCCGCTCCGCCTTTCGGCGGAGCGGGGAGACTTTTTCAATCGGTCCGAAAGATTTACCGGACTTCAGGCTTCTTCCACGAGCATTTCTGACCGGAGGTCGGTGCGGCCTGCATCGCGGTAACCGATGCGGTCTGCGCCGGAACGCTGCTGCTGATCACCGCATTCCACCCGTCACTCTCCTCGACTTCGAGCTTCGAATCACCGGCGGTTTCCGAAATCGGTTTGGCCGCCGTAACTTCCTGGCTCGGCGCCCTGCCGTCCGAATCGCCGTCGCCGAAATCGAAGCTCAGTTCACTGCCGCTCGGCTCGGCCTCTTTTGACGCGGTATCGGCCGGTTCGCCGCCCTTCTCTTTCGGTTCGGAAGCCGGGAAATCGTCCGAGAAGAACAGTTCCTGCGAATCGTCGTTCAGGCTGAACTCTTCAAGAGTCTCTCCTTCGCTCAGAACCGAGTTGAGTTCCATTTCGACATCCGTTTCGGCCTGTCCCCCGATTGCGGGAAGATCCGACTTCGCCGATTTCGCGACAGCCGAGGATTTTCCCGAAGCGCTCGGGAACGGCATACTCTCACCGCGTGACGATTTCGGTTCCGATACCCTGGAACCCGAACTCTTCGACGAAACAAGGCTCGGCGCCGGCATAGAGGTTGCCGAAAGGCTTGGTGCCGGCATCGCGGCCGCCGACGGGGCGTTGGCGGGACGAACCTGCGGTTCGTCGACAACGGTCATCTGTGTCGGCTGGCTCCGGCGCGAGAGAATCTCGGCGGTCTCGGCCTTGGCAACATTCATCTTCGGCATCATATAGTAGTCGACGGTGATACCCTGGCTCCTCATCGAGGCGTGACCGGTCACCCGTTCAATATACCCGAGAAATTCGTTTTTCGTCTCCATCGGAATCGAGGGAACTTCCTGAATCATTTCGGCGAGAACTTTCGGATTCCGTTCCATCAGATCGGAGATCTGGTTCACCGAATCGACTGTCTTAACGAAGTTCGAGTCGGCGACCTTCCCGATCATCGGCGCAAACGCCTTGCCGACCAGATCGGCGCTGGCCGAGGACATCCGGACGAAAGTGTCGAGCCGGGTCACGGCGATCGGCTTGTTCCCGTTCGCGGCATCCTCGGTGAAACGGTACTGCATTACGCAGAAGATATCTCCCTGGATCGGCCGCGGAGCGAGCTGGCCTTCGTAGACGCCGGAACAGAGGAAAACCAGAATTTTATTGTCATGGTAGACGATTTCGATTTCACCGCTGGTTCCCGACGAGTCTTTGATGGAGAAGCGGCCGCCGCCGTTATTGCTGAGCGAAAGCTGTTTAAAGCCGCCCGCTTCCCATGTGCCGACCACCACTTCCGGATGGCAGACGAGAAAATCGTAAATCTCCGGGTTGCAGTACCCGCCGGTCATCGGCAGACGGCGATAGAACGTATAGCTTGAAACGATCTGCTCCGCCTTTTTACGCGCGGCCGGAGAGATGGCTTTCCACGGGACCTGCGAGATCACTTCCGAAGCGCTCTCCTGTGAAGTCGAGGCTTTGGCGAGCTGATCGACCGAAACGGACGAGGCGCCCTTTTCTGACTTCGCCATCCGCTGGGCATCGGCGTAAACGAGGGCCGAAGGTGTATCGGCACGCCGCGGCGCCTTCGCCGGAGAAGCCGCGGTACGGGCCTGCTGCGCGGCGGCCTGCGCCTGCATCCGCTGCTGCATCAGCCACGCCTGCTGTTGCTGCTGCGCCGTCATCTGCGCGTTCTGGCCGTTATGGTTATGCTGATGCGCCGCCATCTGCTGCGCCTGATGAGCTGTCTGCTGCGGCGCAAAGCCGGAACGGGGCTGATTCTGGGCCTGCTGCGGAAAACCGCTCTTTGCCCCGGAATTATCGAAACTGCCGAAAAGCTGCTGGAGCGCCGAAAGAGGATTGCCGCCTGCCTGCTTTTGATAATTCTGCGCCTGGGGGTAGCCGTTTGGAGTGACCGGCTGTTGTTTGTTCGCCGAACCGGACTTGTTCAACGATTTTGCGGCGGCCTGCTGCTGAGCCTGCATCTTCTGCTGGTTCCGCTGCATTTGCTCGTTCCACTGCTGCATATTCTGGTTATAGCGGGCCTGCGCGCGCTGTCGCATCTCTTTCATCGAGTTGAGAAACGTGTTCTGCTCTCCGCCGGCGGCTGAGGCGACCATCTCATTCTGCCGGGGAATCGTTGCCGGCTGCGCCGCGCCGATTCCGGTAAACGCCAAAAGAAGAATGGGGGCCGTACCCCAGAGAATCGCCCGGCAGCAGGTCAACGAGAGAATATGATCTTGACGGCGTTTCACGGACAGAATCCTTTCTGTTTTATCTATTTTTCCTATCCAATAGGAAATCTTGAGAGACTGACCGGTCTCTCTATCGTTATATCGGGCAATCGAAGGGAACGACTTTTGTTAAAGGAGAGAAGATTTTCGTTTTTTGCCGAATTTAGCTTCTTTGCCAGACAGAAGCGGCTCAGTCCTTTTCCGAATGACGAAAATAGGAAGGGAAAGAGAGCAAGCTCATGAAAAGAGGTTCCCGTTTCCCGGCACCGCCCTGCGGGGAAAACCTGCCGCGTTCCCTTCCTCCGCAGTGAAATAGCCCAAGGACTTGATAACTTGGTAAAATGACCTTCGAAATCGTCCGTCCCGAACCGCGCTGGCTGGAAGCCTATCTCGAAACATGCCGCCTCACCCGGGGGCACCTTCATGACGACTACCTCGTTCATGATCCGGCCGAGTTCCCCCGGTGGAAAGACCGGATATTCACTGACTACAGAAATCAGGAGGCGGGGATCGGCCTGCGGCCCGGGATTGTTCCCTCGGTCACGTTCTGGCTCATCGGACCCGGCGATGAAAAAAAGGACGAATGTCTCGGGGTTCTGAACATCCGGCGCGTTCTGAACGAAAAGCTCCGGCGGTATGGGGGGAATGTCGGGATCGCGGTCCGGCCGGACCGCCGGGGGCGCGGAATCGCCACGGAACTTTTACGGCGGCTGCCCGGGCTTTTTGAGCGGCTTAAGATTCAGGACGATATTCTGCTGACCTGTTTCGAAAGCAACATCCCCAGCCGCAGAATGCTCGAAAAAATCGAAGGCGCGAGACTGGAGAGGGACATTGTTGCCATTGAAGGAAAACCGGTTCCGATTCTGCGTTTTGTAATACACCATTCCGGCAGTTCCGAGAGAAAAGAATCATAAACTCGGCAGTTCCTCATCCCCTCGGGAAGGGACAGCAAAGCGCTTCCCCGCCCGTTCAACCCCAAGCTACTCTACTCAACGGCTGATCAGCGCAGTGGCGGTGACAGGATCACCTGCTTTTAGACAAGGAGGAAACCCCGTCAGCTGAAATGCTCTTTTCTATCGCCTCGTCTCTAGACGGGGGAAAGAGCTTCGGTTTTACCATTTCTCATCAAATTTATAATTTTATCCTTTTTGCTGTAACGAAATCCAATTACAATTGTCTAACCGGTGAGCCCGAAAGAAAGGAGGTGAAAAGAGTGGGTCAAGAGAGCCTCGAAAAACGATACAAAACCTACTATATGAGAGTTTTTTCTTACGCGATGACGCTGACGGGAAACCGGGCGCAGGCCGAAGAGATCACTCAGGAGACCTTCTTTCGGGCTTTTTTGGCTCAGGATCGATTCCGCGGGGAATCGGACGAAGCCACTTGGCTCTGTGCCATTGCAAAAAATTACTATCTTAATGAAAAACGGCGCCGCTCGAGGCTTAAACCGATTCCGGAAGATGCGCCGGATTCCGCGAAAGAGATCGGCAAGATCGCGGAAGACCGGGAATCATCCTTTCGAATCCACTTGGCACTTCATCAGTTGGAAGAGCCGTTTCGCGAGGTTTTTACACTGAGGGTTTTCGGTGAACTGAGTTTTCGCGAGATCGGTGTCATTTTTAAAAAAACGGAAAACTGG
>ONWH01000265.1 GCA_900321495.1 uncultured Planctomycetota bacterium | reverse complement strand
CGGGGTCCTCTTCGCGGAGCCACGCCGTGATTTGGTTTTCGTTCATCGGTTCTCTCCTTTGCGCCCTGTGCGGAAAGATGCGGAAAACAAAGTAATTTTATATAAATAATCTGATTTCTGTCCCAATTATAGACCGCGTGGCATCGTTGTCAAGTGCGCGCCTACTTCTTTTTGGTCCGCTCTTTGGCGACTTCAAAGAAAAAGCGGCTTTCGGGAGCGACGTCCCCGTGGATGTAGAGATCGTCAGGCGTCATCGTCTCCGGGGCGTTGTCGAGCCACTTGAACGCGACCCGCCGCAGACTCTTTTCCGATTTCGGAAGGTGAACCGACTTAAACGGAACCGCCAGGTGGAGTTCGTTCCCCTCGACGCGGTAATCGAGCCGCTCGGTCTCCTTCCATTTCCAGAGATCGCGTTTTTTCCCTCCCGCGTACCGTTCGAGGGAGACCGTCTCGCCGTCGTATGCGCGCCCGATCAGCCAGTCCCCGCCGACCCAGCCTGTTTCGGCACGGTCGGTGTTCAGCAGAAGGCAGAGTCCGTCGGGAATATCGGGGGTGATCGGCTCTTTTGTTTTCAGGTAGAAGTAGAGTTTTTCACCGTCCCGCGCCACACGCGCCTCGATGATGTCGTTCCGGCCGGTCTGATTTGTGTAGTGCGTCCCGCCGTTCCCGTCGAAGTCGCGCGGAATCGTCTCGCCGATATGATCGGTCAAAAGGGGTTCGACGCCGGTCCACTGCGACATGCCGCCGTCCATGTCGATGGTGACCGGTCCGGATGCCGCAGGGAGGGGAGGGGTTCCCTTGAAACGGCGGATGCCGCTGACCATCTGCAGATAGTAGTTGTCGCCATGCCCGCCCTTCATCATTTCGATGTCGCGGCTGTACTCCTGATCGAACTGGTCGACGAAAACGTATTTTCCGTTTTGGATCCACCGCCCGGCGATCCATTCGTTCCAGCCGGTGACCATGACATACGTCGGGTCGAGCCGCAGCGCGCGGGACCACTGCTGCGAAAAGTTTATTCCCAGTTCCGGCTGCGGGACGGCCTGATCCTGCGGCTCGGAATCTTCCAGGCGGAAGCTGCGGCCGCGTGCCAGGCCGGTGTTCATTGAAACGACTTTCCCGTCCTTCCGGGCGAGATTCTGCGCGGTTGAGACGTTCACCTGTTCCGGCTCGTCTTCCGAAGTGTGCCAGCTGTAGGGCTGGGGATACGCCGCTTCCCAGTGCCAGGCGTCGCGCGTGTTTTTCATTTCGAAGGGCCACCAGGCATCGCGCAGGGTGAGCGCGCCGCGCAGTTTGGGGTCGCTGATTTCCCGGGGGCTTCCGATCAGAAGCGGTTTTCCCTCAACGCGAAAGAGATGCTCGTCGTATTTTCCGGTTCCGTAAATCTGGTTCCAGAGTGTCTCGGCGGTCTGCGCCGCGGAGGTGTGCACCATGAAGGCGACCTGCGGAACCGTTTCCCCGGCGGCCCGCAGCCTGGTCAGCATGTCACACAGGGGGAGGAAGGTCTCGGGATAGGTTACCGCGTTGGTCGTATCGAAAATCAGAAAGTCGACCCCCGCATCGGCCAGAAGCTGGATATGCCGACGGAGAATCCAGGGATCGTCGCTTCGGTAGTAGCCGTAGAGAGGCTCTCCCCAGTAATGATAGGTGCCGGTACCTCCCCAGAGAGGGGAGGCGGGATTTTCAGCGGCGCCGGGATCCTTTTCCAGAATCTCGGAAATGTTATACGGATGGCCGGTTCCGGGCGCCTGCGGAATCGGTGTGGCGGGAACCGCCCAGAGAAAGTAGAAAATGCCGACATGTTTTTCCTGCCGCGGCGGACCCGTTTCATCGGCCGCGGCGGTGACGCGTCCCAGCCGGTCGAAGGCGATCCAGGGAACCCCCGCCGACTGCGCGGAGATCGGCCCGGCCGCAGTGAAAAGGAGAAAAAACGCCGCGACCCATCCAAAGAAGAAACGCGGCGAAAGACGGCTGAGCAAAAATGTCATACAAAATACGCGTCTGCGGTTCAGACGATCTCTTTGAATGCGAGGATGGTAATGTCATCCGACTGCTTGGCGCCGTTCGCGAAATTCCTGATTCCTGTCATCATCGATTCTACCAGCGCCTGCGCCGAGCTGTTCGGAGCGGCCACAAGATATTTTCTGAGGTTCTCCTCTCCAAAATAGTCCCCCGCGGGATTGGCGGCGTCGGTCACCCCGTCGGAATAGATGAAGAAGGCGCTTCCCGGCGGGAGGGGGATCGTGAAGTTCTCGTATTCGACATCATCGACGATCGCCAGGGGGAATTTTCCGTTGGTGACCTCGATCATCTGAACCGTTCCGTCGGCATTTCGAATGAACGGGGGGTTGTGTCCGGCGCAGGAGAGGGTGATCTCATGCTTTTTCGGGTCGTACACGCCGCATAGAGCGGTGATGAAGAGTCCCGCGTCATTTCCGGAACAGAGCTGGCGATTGGCCCAGTTGAGGGTGTGGGCCGGGTCACCGTCCCGCTGAATCGCCGAATGGATCAGCGTTTTGCCCATTGACATGAAGAGGGAGGCGGGAATCCCCTTCCCGGAGACATCGCCGAGCCCGAAATAGATCCGTCCGTCGTCGAGAACTTCGTAGTCATACAGGTCGCCGCCGACTTCTTGAGCGGGGGTCATCTGCGCGAAGATGTCAAGTCCCGCCCCGCGCGCCGAATCGAAGTCTTTCGGAACCATCCCCTGCTGAATCGAGTGGGCGATCTGAAGCTGTGAGCGCATGTTCGCTTCTTTTGCCGCCCCCTCGGCAATGTCGTTCATGTAACGCTTTAAGTCGCCGCGCATCGAGTTGAACGCCGAGAAAAGCTGCGGGATTTCTCCGTTCCCCCTGATCTGCGGCAGAGGCGTTTCGAAGTTCCCCCGAGCCACACTTCGGGCCGCGTCGCTCAGAACCGACAGCGGACGTGCCACACTCCGGGCGATCAGGAACGAGGGGAGGATGAGCAGAAGCATGCCGACCACCCCCGAAAAGACGATCATATTGGTGATCCGCTGGACGGGGCTGAAGATGTCTTTTTCGAGTACAAAGCACCCGAGTTTCCAGGATATCTTCGGAAGGGTCGCGAAATAGAAGAAGGTTTTCTCATCATTGGAGGGATTGATGAAGTGGATTTCCCCCGACTTCCCCCCTTTGAAGATGTCGAATATGTCGTCGTATTGCTCCCTCTTCTGTTTCTTGGTCTGCGCCAGTGACTCGAAGTCGGCGATGGCATCGTTGATGTCGCGCATACTGGGTCCCTTTTCCGACTCGACCTCGGACCGGTAAATGATCTGGTCGGGTGTGATCAGAACCGGTTCCCCCGATTTGCCGATATCGAACGTGTCGATCAGCTGGTCGAGCCATTCGAGGGAAACGTCGGCGGTCATTACCGCCTCGATATGGTCGGGCCGGTCGTAGACCGGAACGGAGTAGGTGATCATCAGGACGTTGATCTGCGGATCGTAGTAGGGGGAAGTCCAGGTTGGTTCTCCCAGAATGATCGGCTTGTTGTACCATTCCGACGAATAGTCGGCGTCCAGGTCGATTCGGTCGACGATTTCAAACGAATTGAGCTCTTCTTCGGAGATCTGTTCTTCTTTTTCGGGGACGATCAGCGCCTGCGAACGGCGGTAGGCGTATAGCGCTGTATAGCCGGCTTCCTCAACCTGTTCGGCCTCGGTTTCGGCGAAGATGATCTCCATGGCAAAGATCGAGGGGAACGTGCTGAGCGACTGTTCGAGGATCTTGACCGCTTCCGCGCGGGAATGGGGGTCCTGGTCGCGGAAAAGGCGAGCGTTCCGGCGAATGACCTCTTCGATATTCGTCAGACGGACTTCGATCTCCTCAGACGCCGCTTGGGTCATCAGTTTGAACTTTTCCGTCTGGTGGTCGCGGAGAATTGTGCCGGTCAGGTTTTTGTTCCCGAAAATGACGATTCCCAGGACGATCGACGACGAAATGAGAATGATGAGAAGGAGGTAGGTAAAGAGGGAATGACGGTGGATCATTGAGTGCCTCAGGGTTGCGGGGCCGGCTGTTTTCAGGGAAAAATAATCTCGGAAAGCGTCTTCGGTTTTTCGAAAACCCTCCGACCTCTCCATTATACATTGGATTTTCGATTCCGAAAACACCGGAAAGCCGCCTTTCCGCGCGGGACAAGCGGCTCTCCGCCTGTACGCCTATCGTGATTCGAGTTCGGTTTTCGGACGGAACTCGAGCCGGACCGGGCCGAAGAGTCCCGACGGGGAATCGCCGCGGTATCGGGTCGGAATTGTCCGGTAATGGTTGGTCAGCGTGTTGCGGACCTCC
This sequence comes from uncultured Planctomycetota bacterium, assembly GCA_900321495.1. GTDB lineage: Bacteria > Planctomycetota > Planctomycetia > Pirellulales > Thermoguttaceae > RUG695. Next base: position 7,140 of record ONWH01000265.1, on the reverse strand, counting down.
ACCTCGAGCGTGTTTTCCCCGGCGCGGACCTTTCCGGAAATGTCGAGCGTCCAGGGGGGGGTGACGAGGGTTCCTGCCTCAATTCCGTTGATCAGGACACGGGCGCTGGCGCAGACCCGTCCCAGGTTAAGCGAAAGATCGGTCACGGCTTCCTCTTCGGTGAGGGAAAACTTCTGCCGGTAGAGGATCCCTCCGGAGAAGGTGTCGAGAACCCCCTTTCCGCTCCAGTCTCCCGGGGCGATCTCGCCGATCCCGGTCTCAAGCCGGATCGGTTCGGGAAAGAACGCTCCGCCGCCCGCTCCGTCGGCCGCGCCGCGGATTTCGATCCGGCGCGCTGTTTTGACTCCGTCATCGAACCGGACGCGGTACCGCCGTCCCCGGTCAAGCCCTTCGGGCGCGTAGTTGTCTTCCTCCCCGACCGGAACCGCCTCGAACGGCTTGCCGTCGGCGGTCACCGTAACCGGGCCTTTGGCCGTGATCACCGCGCCGGTTAACCCCGGCGGGGAGAGGAACGAGAATATCCCTTCCGGCGCCGGGCCGGGATGGATGTCAAAGTCGAGCCGCCCCGGCATTTCAAACCATTTCATCGCGAGGGGTGTGGCCGGTGCGGCGCGTTCGGGCGCGCTCCGGTCGACCGGGACAAAAGCGAATCGTCCTGCGCTGTCGTAGCGGAGCAGAAGCGGGTTTTTCCGTTCCGATCTCCTAAGGCAGGTCTCGGCAGATATCCGGTTTCCCGCCAGATAGGCTGCCGCGGGGAACTCCCCTTCGGTCAGAAGAACGATCGGACCGTTCGGGTCGATTTCGGCGTTGATCCAGGTCAGAAGGTAGTTGAGGTTTCCTTCCTTTGACGGGACGAAGAGGGTTTCGTTCAGTCCTTCCTGATTGTCTCCCAGCCCGATGAATCGGTTGTCGACGAGCTCTTTCAGGCCGTGATACCCCTCGTGTCCCGGATTCCCCTCAATCCCCTCCCGCCATGAGAAGGAGTAAACGGTCCAGGGGTATGCCGTGCCGGCAACGGTGACCGGTTCGAGCGGATTGACCCCGCCGGGAAGAGCCAGAGCGGTTTCGAGTTCAGCGATCTGCTCTTCGGTCAGCGTGTCGGGGAGAGGACCGAGCCGGAGAAACTTCGGACCGAAACCGCAGGTCATGAGGCTCTTTTCCGGGAAGAGGGGGGCGAGTTCTCCCGTTTCGGTCCATTCGAATCGGCGCGCCTCCGGCCCAAGGAAACGCTCCTCAATCGGAAGACGGAAATCGCCATACCGGTTGTCGAGGGTCGGAATGATTTCGGATTCCCACACCGGGGCGAATTCTTTCGAATCGGAGATCGCCGGTGCCTGGCCGGTCAGACGGAACTTTTCGCCTTCTGCTGTCACCTCGATTGTTCGGAGGCCTTCGACTGTGCTCCGACCGACCGCGCGCCATTTTTCACCCGGTGCGGCGGGCGGGGTGATCTCATCGATCGAGTCCAAGTTGGTCCGAACCGAATCGAACCGCGCGGGAGTCTTTCGGTCGAAGATGATGACCTGCGCGGTATTTTCGTCCTGCGGCATGATGATTCGTGTCAGACCCGGTGCGGGATGGCTGAACCGGAGAATTTCGTGCGTCTCGCCGGTCCACGGGTCCCACAGCTCGGCACGCCCTTCGGCACGGAACGTGAGAGGGACGCCGCGGCGCGCCCCCATCACAACGAAGATGTCGCAGTCGCCGAAAACACGGTGCTGAAAGATAATTTGATCTTCCGCCGGCGCGTGCGGAATCTGCACTTCTTTCGATTCGGGGATGATGTCGCGGGGTACCCTCTTTTCGAGGAGCGCCAGGAGCGGATCATGCATTTCGGCGGGAGTCCTTTTGATCACCGTCTGCGGATCGGCGAAAATCTTTTTCACCAGGGCGTTCATTTCGGCGTCGTTCCGGCCGGCGTGGTCGCTTCCGATCGGAATGATATTCAAAGCGGCGACACATCCCCCGGCCGCCTGCCATTCGGCCAGGCGCGTCAGGGTGTTCCAGCGCATGGCGCTGATGTTCGGCAGAATGAGCGCGCTGTACGGCTCGCCGTCGATGACGAGTCTGTCCCCCTCGATCTGACCGCGCGCAATCGAATCATCGTCGACGAAGAAAATGTTGTAATGTGCGGCGGCAAGCTGTTTGGCCGCCTCGAAGGCGTATTGGGCGGCTTCCTTCCCGCGGTCAGAGGTTCCCTGAAATTCCGAAACGGGGTAGTAAATTAGGATGTCCGCCTTTTGCCGCCCCTGGCTCATCAGGTAGGAAAGCCGTTCGAAGTAGCGCAGAAGGACGGAGAAGTCGCGCCAGAAGGGCATCCGGAAATGGTAGCAGGGAGGGGCCCATTCCCACCAGGAACCGTAGGTCGAGTAGTAGAGCCCGTGGAGATTCAGGAGGTTGGCGCCGTAGATGAAGTTTTCACACGTTGCGTGAAAAATCCGTTCGGGAGTCGCGCCCCAGCCCAGACTGTGATATCCCTCGAGCCAGACGCGCGGGCGGTGATAGAAGTGAGCGATCGACGAGGAGACCCGGTTCTTGATAAAGTCGGCGTTTCCGCCGGGAGTGTCGTGGCCGGGGGCAGTGTACCAACGGATCGCACTGTAATAGTCGCAGAATTCGGACGGGTCGTAGCCGCGGCTTCCCGGGTCGCAGGCGTAAATCAGACCGCGGCCGTTGTGCCAGTCGAAGATCGGTTTGAAATAGCGCTCTTCGGCCAAACGGACGCGGACATCGTACCAGTCGAGCCGGTATTTGATCGTCATCTGCCTGCCGGCGGTATCTTTTTCGTCAGTGAAAAAGATCGGAAGCGCCTCGTAGATTGAATACCCCTTCCGCTTTTCGAACTCTTCCGGCAGGTCGTCGGTCCAGAGGAGAGGACCGGTTCCAATCTGCAGCTCATCCTGGAAGAAGTAATTCAGCCCGAGTGCCGAATGGGTCGGGGAATGATCCTCGAACGGCTGAAAGAAATTCTCAATTACCCGCTTTCCCGCATCAGGGTGGAGCGGGTTAAGCGTGTCGGGAATCGATTCGGCGGCGTAAATCCAGAGCTGCCCGGCGCCCGGCGCGCTGCCGATCAGTTTTCCGTTGCTGACGGTAAACCCCTTGACCGGTGTGTGGAGGACTTCCGTTCCCCTGGCGTAGAGAGGCGCCCCCTCGGCGCCGAGCGGGTAGAAGACTGCGGCAACGGTCTTTTTCTGCGGGGTGTCGGTCAGGTTTTCGGAAATCACCTCTTTTGCCCGGAGCGGGATCTTCTTTTCGACGATGATATTCCGGCTGAGCGTTTCGGGATTGTCGTAGACAATGCGCGAGAAGAGGTTTTCGGGGGTCTTCTGCCAGTCGATGGTGTACCCTGAAACGCCGATTCCCATTCCCCGTTCGGCGCAGGCGGCGGCCAGACGGTCGTAGATTTCCCACCACGCATCGGAGAATATCTCCGGATCGGGCGGATAGGTCAGCCAGGGACGCTCATCCCGATGGGCATAGTTGATCTGTACACCCGAAATTCCCGCCTCATGGAGCCGGTCGAGCTCCCACAGGAGGCGGTCTGTGTCGAGTTTTTCACCGGTCCACCACCAGAAGGGAACCTCGCCGTATCCGGCGGGCGGGTTTTTGAACCCCGCTCTCAGTTCGTCGATCTGCGCCGAGGTCGGCCGGGCGAACCCCGCCGTCAGGGCGAAAAGGGTCAGAAGAAAGGGGAAAAACTTCAAAATTCGGGTCACGGCTGTCTCGTTTCGTTCCGTCGGGAGGGGACTGGTCGGGGGGGTGGTCCGGCGAGGGAGTCGGAAGCGCCGCTTTAACCGGTGCCGCCGAAAAAGTCGGCGCTCTTTGCGTCCTACCCCCTTGCCGATACCACGATATTGCTTAAAATATCAGTTGTCTATATCTCTGTAAAGGGGGCGCTTTGTTCCCTCAGGCGGAGCGCGTCTGTCCGGTTCCGTTCAGCCGGGCGGCGGGCGGTCCCTTTTCAGAAGAAAGAAGGGTGCGGGAACATCCTCTTTCACCGGTGTTAGTCATTTCATCCTCACAACCCTACACAGCAGGTTAATCAAAATGGAAAAAACATATATGGCCAAGCCCGGCGAGGTCGAGAAAAAATGGTGGATCGTGGACGGCGAAAACAAAGTCGTCGGGCGCCTGGCAAGTGACATCGCAATGATTCTGATGGGGAAACACCGTCCCACCTATACCCCGCACGTTGACTGCGGCGATTACGTCATTGTCACCAACGTTGATAAAGTCCAGTTCACCGGCCGCAAGTGGGAGAACAAACGCTACACGTGGAATACCGGTTATCCCCGCCTTCGGAGCGAATCGGCCAAGGAACGTCTTGCCAAGCATCCCGAAATGATCCTTCGCGAGGCTGTCCGCCGCATGCTGCCGAAAAACAAGCTCGCCACCCAGATGCTCGAAAAGCTGAAGCTTTACACCAGCGAACAGAGTCATCCTCATCAGGCTCAAAAGCCCGAACCGATCGAGTTGGCTGTCAAGAAGTAGAAATCAACTAAGTCAAAACATATCATAAGCAACAAGGGAATCGAGTCAAATGATTAAACGTGGCACTTACGTTATCGAAGGTAACGGTAAAAATGATAAGCTTGGAACCGGCCGCCGCAAGACCTCTGTCGCCCGCGTGCGTGTCCGTCCCGGCAGCGGCAAGATCAGCGTCAACAACCGCGAGTTTGAGGAATTCTTCCGCACCGAGCAGCAGCGCAACGCGGTTCTGGCTCCGCTCATGGCGACCGAAAAGCGCGATGTCGTCGATGTGATCATTCTGGTTCACGGCGGAGGCACCACCGGTCAGGCCGATGCGTGCAAACTGGGGATCGCCCGCGCGCTGAAAGAGTTCGATCCCGAAGTCGAACCGAAGCTTCGCGAAAAGAGCCTCCTGACCCGTGACGCGCGTGAAGTCGAACGTAAAAAGTACGGTTTCCGCAAGGCCCGCCGCGGTACGCAGTTCTCGAAACGTTAATCTTTCGAAAGATAAAGATGATATTTCGCAAAGAGAGGGACGCGTCAAGTGTCCCTTTTTTTGTGAAACCCCCGCCTTGATTTTTTCTTCCCGCCGCGCGAAAATATTCTATCGTCCGCATTAGAATAAGGTTCCCGACATGACAGATTCCGTTCGCAAACATGAACAGCCGTTTTACAAGACTTCGGTTCTCGGCAGCCGCTACTCCCTGATCGAAAACGACGGCGTGATTTATTTTCACGCGGTCGTGGCGCCGACCGAAACGGGGGATCTGAAAAGGGCCGCCGCGTCGGCGATCGATAAGTTCGACGCGCTTCTCAAGCGGGAATATCTGCAGGGGTGTGTGATTTCGCAGACCGTCTTCCTTCGGAGCATGGCCGACCGCCGCGTGATCGAACCGCTCCTGACCGACTATTACGGCGACTACCTTCCGGTGATCACCTATGTGCCGCAGAGTCCCTGTGAAGAGTCGGAACCGTTTGTCTTTGAGCTTCTGGCGATCAAGGGGGAGAAACGCCGTATCCGCGTCATTCGCCGCGGTCCGCACGCGGTCCTCTACGATATCGGCGATATCTCCTACGGACGGTTCGGCAACTTTGCTCCGAAGGGCGGCGGGGGGCCCGCTTACGACGAATCGATCGAAACATTTGAGGCGATGCGCGCCGAAATGCGCCGCAGCGGGTTCGATACTCCCGACCTTCTGCGCACCTGGCTCTATCAGGGGAGCATCACGCGTCCCGAAGGGGCGACCCAGCGGTACAAGGAACTCAATCGCGCACGAACTGATTTTTTCAGGGACGTCCGTTTCTTACAGAAGTTCATTCCCGAGGGGAAACAGGGGGTCATCTACCCGGCGAGCACCGGAATCGGCGCCGATGGGCTTGGGATTCTGATGTCGGCGATTGCCGTGCGGACCGATGCGGAAAAGTCCCCGGGGCTGGTGACGGTTCCCCTGGAAAATCCGGAGCAGACTCCGGCCTTCGACTACGGCGCGGTTTACAGTCCCCAGAGTCCGAAGTTTTCGCGGGCGATGGCGCTCGCTTCCGGCAACACATGCCATATCTACATTTCAGGAACCGCGAGCATCAATGATTCCGAGACGCAGTTCGTCGGCGATCCCGCCGCGCAGACGCGCCGGACGATCCGCAACATTCTGGACCTGATTTCCGGCGCGAACCTCAAACGGCACGGACTGAGCGGTTTTTACGCCACGCTCGACAACCTGGCGATCGCGCGCGTCTACATCAAGCGTGAAGCCGATTATCCCCTGATCCGTTCGATTGCCGACGAGGCGTTCCGCGGAACTCCGATTACCTACACGTTTACCGACATCTGCCGGGACGACCTGTTGGTCGAGGTTGAGGGGCTGGCGGTCTGCAGCCAGAAAGAACAGGGTTAGTCCGGGCGGCGGGTCGTTCTCTAAGCGGCCGAATCTGTCTTGTCAGAAGGTGAAGCGTGCCTGACACGCCAGAGTGTTAAGTGAAGACGCCGTTTCGTCATTACCGGCGAAGCCGCTGATCGGTTTGGCGTAAATCCAGTTGATCCCCCAGCGGACCTGCGGATTCCAGTACCAGTTGACTGCCACAGTGTACTGGTGCATCCGGCCGTAGAAATCGGCCGCCGGCGCGCCGCGGAGCGTGTCCATGTCGATCCACGACCATTGTCCGATCAGTTCCCAGGCTCCCCAGCCTTCGAGACAGGTGTGGTTTTCGTGATCGACAAAGCGCATATTTTCGGGAATGTTGATTCCGGCGAAATATCCGCCGCTCTTGTCGTATTTCTGGTATGCGCCGGGGGTTAAGAGGAAGCGGCCGGTTGCCGCGACCCCGTAGGCGTTGTCGTATCCCTTGTAATTTCCGATGAAGCCCTCGCCGATCAGGCCGAAACGGCGTCGCTGCCATGCGGTTTCGATTCCGGTAATCGAATAGTGGTCGGTGACAATCTCGCCGTGGAAAAGAGCCGGCATGTCCGAAAGCCAGCAGGTCGGCTGCGCCTGAAGCGTCGTCGGGCGGCGGAGTCCGGTGCGAGAATCTTTTCCGGGATCGACCCAGCAGAATGCCCCTCCGAGATGGAGCACTTCTTCGAGGGCGCCGTCGGAGGTTTCCCGGTAGACGGGCACGGCCGTCAGGCGCGTGTTCAGCAGTATTCCGACGTTGTCGCTGTTTTCGTTG
>ONWH01000273.1 GCA_900321495.1 uncultured Planctomycetota bacterium | reverse complement strand
GTTCTTTTTTCCCTCCCGGAACGCACTTTTCGCCGCCAGAAGGGAAATCTCCGCCGCTTTCGGCGCGATCGCGCTCCCGCCCCGCCTATAGAGGAGGAAGTCGCCGAGAATTTCGGCATCGGTCCACCGCCCGGTCATGAAAGCGAGAGTCGCCCACTGGAGACGGAGCTTATCGAGCTGGCCCGGCTCGGCGCTATACCGCCCGGCGGTCTGAAACGCGGCGCGCAGCGCACGGTCTGCGGCACGGGCGGTTTCGGCTTTCCGCGCTCCGGTCTTCGCCGATGTCTCGGCGGTCAGGGCGTTTCCGGCGTCGGCGTTGGCCTGAATGAAGTTCGTCCACGCGCGGTTGAGCCGTTCGACCGCCTCTTCGAACGTGGCGGGCTCCTCGTCGGAGAGCGGATTCCCCCGCCCGGCGAAGACCGGGTCGGCGAGAAGCTTTTCCGCCTCGGCGCTGAACGGGCTCTTCTGCCGGTAGACGAAGTCGAACCACTCATACGCCTGTTTGTCCGGCTTGGAAAGGAGTTTTGTCACCGCCTTGAGGACGGCCGGTTTCTGATCGGTAAAGACCTCTTTCGCCGCGTCGGCGTATTTCTTGGGATCGGAACTCTTGATCTTGTCAAGTTTCAGAACCGCTTTTCCGGCGAGAAGGTGAATCTGGAGCCCCTCGGCGGTGATGTAGAAGACCGGCGGAAGATCGTTGGCGTATTTCCAGTCGTAGAACGCGGCCATGAACCGGAACAGGTCGGCCGGTTCCCCCTTTTCGATGATCATCTGGCCGTATAGCAGAATCGTCTCGGTCTTGATCGCGTAGAGCGCTTTGCTCATCGGAAGGCCGAGAAGCTCGTCGAGATACTCGGCCGCCGCGGCGTTGTCCCCCAGGGCAAGCGCGGCTTTCGTCTCCAAAAGACGCGCCTTGAATCCGCCGGGATATTTGCTGTATTTCTCGTAGAGGGCGTCGAACGCGGCGCGCGCCGCCTCCAACCCCTCTTTGCGCTCCGGCGCCCCTTCCGGATACGTCAGGGCGAGTTTCATCGAAAGGTCGTTCTCTTTGATCCGCAGGCCGAGATAGTCGGCGTAAATGATCTGCGCCTCGGGCGAACGGCTCGTCGCATCGCTCGACTTCATCCGCTGCGCGGCCTCCTTCGCCTGGGCGACGGCGGTCTGCGCGTATTTGAGCGCTTTGGAATAGTCGTCCTGAACCGTCTTTTCGATCTTCTGCCGTTCGGTTTCGGAAAGCCCCTTTTGCAGACGCGCCTGTTCGTCGTTCCCCTCTTCGGTATAGAGGTCGGCCAGGGCACTGTTCGCCTTGTAGACGTGTTCGCCGCCGTTCTGGCTCAGGTAGCGGTCAAGGTACTCTTTCGCCTGATCGCTGTAAAGCTGCCGTTCGGCTTTCGTCGCCGCCGAACGCATCAGCTCCAGCGCCGTTTCTCCCAGGTAGCTGTCGAGTTCCGCCGCCAGGCTGTCCGGGATCGAAGGACTGTTCCTGAACGATTCAAGGTAGTTGATCGCGACATCGTAATAGCCGCGGTTCATCAGCGCGTCGTAGAATGATTCCCAATCCTCGGCCGCCGAAGCGGGGGCGGCCGGAGCAAAGGAAAAGACGCCCGCCATCAGAGCGCAGAGGATCGGAAAACGGCGAAGAAAGGACATCGGGCCGGTCAGTTCTCAAAGTTACGGGGGGGGTGAAAACGCCGCGGTCAGTCGGCAGGGCGCGGGCGCTTCGGTTTACAACCGATACAATATTATACTATAATTACCTCGTTAAACAACATGAGAAACATATTCCCCCCAGAAAAATCGCGCGCTGCGGCACCGGCCGGATGCGGTCTTCCCGCCTCTTCCCGACACCGCCCCGCGCGGCGGACAAACCGTATGAACCGACCCCGTCTGACCTTCCGCCGCGGCGTCCTCGCCGCTTTTCTCCTTTTCCTCCCGGTCCTGGCCGTATCCGGTCTGCTCCCCCTTCGCGCCGATGAGGTTTCGGACGGACTCCCCTTCTTCCTCGAACGGGAACGCGCGCCGATCGACCGGCTCCGTACGCGGCTGGAAACCGAGACGCCGGCCGACCCGCCGAAGGTCGGCTTCATCCCCCTCTCGCGCCAGAGCCGGGCGTACCGCGGCCGGTGGGTTCATATCGAAGGGCGGCTTCTGCGTGTGAACGAAATCACACTCCCCGCCGAAAGGGAAAACGGCCTGAACCTGGAAACCTACTACGAATCCTGGGTTCTCCTCGATGACAAGCGTCAGATTCCGGTCCGCCTGGTAACCCTTTCCCTTCCGCCGGAAATTGCTCCCTCGGCGGAGAGTGCCCCCCTGCGCCGCGAACGGATCGCCGCCGACGGGATATTCTACCGTCTCGCCTCCTATAACGCCGGAGACGACTTCTACACATCACCGGTCATCGCCGCGGCGGGCTTCACCCTCCTGACGCCGGTCGCCGCCGAAGGGGAATCCGCGGTCCCCTCCTCCGCATGGCGTTGGAAGGGGATCGCCCTGGCCGCTCTTTTCACCCTCTGGATTCTCTTCCGATTCGTCCTGATTCCGAGAGGCCGGAAGCGGCACGCCGAACGGCTTCGGCATATCCTGACCGCCGACGGCGAAGAGCCTTTCGACCCCGCCGAACTCGACACGCTCAGCGCGCCGGTCCCCCCCCTTCCCGACGGCGGGAAGGCTGCTGACGGCGAAAATGCCGACGCCGCCGCAAATGCCGAAGAGCCCTCCGCCCCCCCCGTTCCGGGAAAAGGACTCCCCCTGATTCTGGCGGCGATCCTCCTGGCGGCAGGCTCCGCTGCGGCCGATGATGATGCGCCGCCTCTCTCCATCGACCGCGCCTTCTGGGAAGAGGTGACTCCGATCGACACCGAGCTCCTCCTGACCACCGAGTCGGAAGACGCTCCGGCGTTCGCCGAATCGCTCCAGATCGTCCTCACCCGCCTGTGCGGCGGGGTCTCGCCCGGTCTCCTGGCGCGCGGTCTCGCCCCGGATGAGAACGTTTACGCCGAGTTTCCTGACACATTCGGCGTTCCGGTCCGTGTCGAAGGGGAAGTGACCGCGGTCGCTCCGCGGCGGCTCGATGCGCGCGCCGATTTCCCCCCGCTCGACATCTGGCGCGTCGAGCTGGGGAAGAACGACCCGCCCCTGATCCTCTGGACCGCGTCGATTCCGAAAGGATGGGGCTCCGACGGTGCGGAAGGGATCGGTCAGAAGTGCGGCGGGCTCGGCATTCTTTTCGAAAAGTACACCGAACCGGTTGTCGCCCTCCCGCGTCTGGCCTGGTTCAGCGCCCCTACCCCGCTCGGGCAGATGGGGTTCGACGTCTCCCTCTTTGACGGCGTTCAGGCGCATGCGATCAGTGAGCTCTCCTCCCTTCCCCCCGGCGAGGAGCGCCGCAAAGTTCTCCGGAACTTCCGTCTCACCCCCGATGACCGTATTCCCTTCTACGGTCTCCTGGCAGGGGCCGCCCGTGCCGCGGAAAAACCGATCCCGCCCGTAACGGCGCCGCCGGGCGCGGTCGATCTGTTCAACCGCCCCGCCGCCTCGCAGGGAGTTCCCGTGACGCTGACCGGTCATCTGCGCCGCGCCCAGCCGGTTCTGGTTCCCGAGGGGGAGATCACCGCTCTCTACGGACTCGACCACTATTTCGAGCTCTACCTGTTTACCGGCGACTCGCAGGATTACCCGATCCTCTTCTGCTCGCCGACACTTCCGACCGCCCCTGACGGCCGTCCGGTCCCTCTCGGCACCGGACCGGGATACCGCGAGGAGGTCACTCTGACCGGATTCCTCTACAAACCGTGGGCGTATCGGATCGATCCGGCGAACTCGGGTCTGCAGCCCGGTTTTCTCGACTCCGATGCCGACGGGGGAAAATCGTGGATCGCCGTCCCCCTGATGATCGGACTCCGGGGGACCTGGAATCCCGACGCCTCACCGGGCGAAAAGTGGGATTCCCCCTTCTCGCCGAAAGTCTATCCGGTCCTGGGAGGGTTCCTCTTCCTGGTGATCCTCTACCTGCTGCTCCGGCGCCGGTCGAAACCGCTCCGGTTCCGCGTCGGCGGCGGGCCGGAGAATCCGTAAGGTCCGTTTCAATCGGCCTTACCCCCCTTTTCACGTTTATTCGGACGAATCTGAAAACCGACGCGACTTGCACGGCGCGCCGGTTTTTCTCCGCTTTTTTCTCCTGTACCCGCAGAATCTCATAAAGCCTTTTCCGATAGTGGGGATACGGTGTTTCTTTACCCGGGGGGCCCATCGGTTCCTCCCGGGTGAAAGGGTGCCCGCACGGCGGAAACGAAGGGCCGCGAAGAGCCCGCCCGCTTTCCGTCTGCGCCCCGATTCCGGCCTGAAGCGGGTCCGCTTCCGGTTTGCGGGGGATCTGCGGACCTGCGCCGGGAGGAATGCCATCGAAGAGGCGACTGACGAACTCTGGCGGCGGTATGCCGCCGACCGCGGCGATATCGGGCTGCGCAACCGGCTTGCGGAACGTTATCTCCCCCTCGTTCGGAATCACGCCGAACAGACGGCCGAGGAGATCCGCGGACATCTGGCAGCACCGTTGCGCGGGCGGATCACCGTCGACGACCTGATGTCGGCGGGAATGCTCGGATTGCTCGGCGCCGTCGCCGAATTCGACCCGGCGGGCGGCGTGCCGTTCGGCGACTTCGCCGGTCCGCGGATTCTCGAAGCGATCGACGACGAGATCCGTTCTCTCGACTGGCTTCCCCTTTCGTTTTTCGCGAAAGGAATCCGCCGCGGCGGCGGTCCGCCGGAGGTCCGGCCGTAAGCGGCGCAAAAATCGTTCTTTACAGACGGCGGAAATTTCGCTAGCATTTGCCGAAGCGAAAGGGAAGCCCGCACGGGCTCTCTTTCGTTTCGCGCAGATATTTTCCGGCGCTGTTTCAAACAACGTGATTTATAGAGCCTCGAATGTTTAAAACCAAAAAGAACCATACTTGCCAGCAATCCGGTTCGACCGTCTCCGCCTGCGAGAACATTGACGAAATGTGGTTACAGTTCAAACGGGAACCGGACAACATCGAACTCCGAAACCGGCTCATCGAACATTATATGCCGATCGTCTACCAGCGCGCCGACCGGATCCGCCGCCAGCTCCCGCCGGAAATTGACCGCGACGACCTCGTCTCGGCCGGTTCGTTCGGTCTGATGGACGCAATCTCGGTCTTCGACCCGACCCGCGGCGTCAAGTTCGAGACGTTCTGCGTTTCGCGGGTTCAGGGTGCCATCGTCGACGAACTCCGTTCGATCGACTGGGTCCCCCGCAAGGTCCGCTCGAAGACAACCAAACTGAACGAGGCGTACCGCGTTCTGGAAGGGCAGTTCGGACGCCGCCCGTCCGAAGAGGAGCTTGCCGCGTTCCTGGAACTTCCGGTCGACGAAGTTCATCGCACGATCAGCCAGACAAGTACGGTCAATATCACAAGTCTCGATAAATCGTGGTCCGACAGTTCCGGCGACAACGACATCTCGGAGATGGACATCCTCGCCGACAAGAAAGGGGAGTCTCCCTCGGACCGGGTCGCCAAACAGGAACTGATCCGGATGTGCACCAAGGGGCTTTCAAAGAACGAACGGCTGATCATCATCCTCTATTACTACGAAGAACTGACAATGAAGGAAATCGGTGCAACGCTCGGTCTGAGCGAAAGCCGGGTCAGCCAGATCCACAGCTCGATCGTCGAACGGATCAAAAAGCTCTACTCCAAGCACCGGGGCGATTTCTGAATTCCGAGAAGATCGTAAAGACGAAAAAAGGCAGAACTTTCGTTCTGCCTTTTTCTTTTTGAGGAAGTCCGCGCGGTCTCCCGCGCCCCGTTCCGAAGAACGGGATCGAATAGATCAGGAAGAAGAGGTGTTCGCGTTCAGGCGCCCGCCGGGGGCGCCGCACCGCCGTCAGGTAATCCCGCCGTGGGTCCGGTAGG
>ONWH01000266.1 GCA_900321495.1 uncultured Planctomycetota bacterium | reverse complement strand
TCGGTCAGAGAGAAGTCGAAAACGCTGAAGTTCTCTTTGATCCGTTCGGGAGTGACCGATTTCGGAAGAGGATTGACCCCCTTCTGGAGCTCCCAGCGGAGGCAGATTTGCGCGATCGACTTGCCGTATTTGGCGCTCAGCTCTTTCAGGCACGGCAGGTTGAAAACGCGTCCCTGGGCCATCGGGCTCCAAGCCTGAATCTGAATTCCCAGGTCTTTGCAGAAGTCAACAACATATTTCTGCCAGAAGCCGGGATGGTATTCGATCTGGTTGACCATCGGGACAACCGAAGTGTTGCGGACCAGATGCTCAATGTGGTGAGGACGGAAGTTCGAAACACCGATCGCGCGGATCCGGCCGTCCTTGTAGAGCTTGATCATCGCGTTCCAGGTTCCCAGAAGGGTGTCTTTCCAGTCGGTCCTCCGTTCGTACGCGATCGGCCAGTGGATCAGGTAGAGATCGAGGTAACGCGTCTTCAAACGGGCGAGCGACATTTCAAACGCCGCCAGGGTCTGATCGTAACCGTGATCCTTGTTCCAGACTTTGGTGGTCAGGAAGACGTCTTCCCGCGCCAGGCCGCTTGCCGCCAGCCCCGCGCCGACGCTCTCTTCATTGCCGTAAGCCGCGGCTGTGTCAATGTGCCGGTAGCCGATTTCCAGTGCCGTTTTGACCGCGCCGGTTGCCACCTCACCGTTTGGGGACTGCCAGGTGCCGAACCCGATGACCGGGAGTTTTACCCCGTTTGAAAGGGTGTATGTGCTGTTCTGATCCATTGAACGCCTTTCTGTTTTTTGCAATATGGTTTTTGTTCCGTCAGCAGACTGCCCTGATTTTACCGCAGGTGATATTCCGGTTCAAGGGGTTTTGTCCGGCGGATCTTTTTCAAGGAGACCGGTTTGTTTGGCGATGATGTAAGTGCAGACGTTGTCGCCGGTTACATTGCAGGCGGTTTCGAACATATCGAGGATCGGGTTGATCCCGAGCGCCAGGGCAACGACCGTTGCGGTCTGCGCGGCGTTGAATCCGGCGTTTTCAAGGACCATGAAGAGGAGAAAGACACTTCCTCCCGGAACTCCCCCCGCGCCGACCGAGGCGAAGACAACCGAAACCAGCAGAATCAGTATCTGTGTTGCCGTGAACGGGATCCCGAAGATATTCGAGGCCAGGATCACGAATACCGGCAGATGAACACAGACGCCGTCCATGTTGATCGTGCACCCCATCGGGAGTGAAAAGCTCGAAAGGGAAGGGGAAATGCCAAGCTTTCTGGCGGTTTGGAGTGAGATCGGAAGCGCCGCGGCACTCGAACGAGTGGCGAACGCCGTGACAATCGGTCCGCGCAGATTCAAAAGGATTCTGTACGGGTTCTGGCGGCAGAAGAGGAGAATCGCCAGCGGGTAGACGACCAGAATCATTCCCGCCACACACGCCAGAACGCAGGCCACAATCCGCAGATACGGGCCGAACAGAAGAAATCCGTTCCGCGCGAAATTGACAAACGAGAGCGCGAAGACACCGAACGGGAAGTATTCCATGGCCCAGTCGATCAGCTTAAACGAAACTGAAGCCGCAGCCCGGCAGATGCCAAGGAACGACTCGATCCGCGTTTTGTCGTCTTCCGGGGTTTTGTTCGACTCAAGGAGGACGCGCGCCGCCAGTCCGAACAGGACCGAAAAGAGGACGATCGCCAGGAACCGTCCTTCGGCCAGCGCCTGAAAAGGGTTCTGAAACAGGTTGAGCAGAAACGCGTCGATTCCGCCTCCTGACGTGCGGTTGTGGATCGCCGCCAGCTCCTGATGGTGGCTTGCCGCCGTTTCAATCGCGTTGGTCATCTTCGGGTTCAGGAAAAAAGCGGTGGCGGTACCGAACAGCGCGGCGAAGACCGAGGTGGCAAAGTACCAGAGAAGGACCGCGCCGCCGAGTTTTCCTGACTCCTTGAGCGGAAGAGATGCCGCGCCGATGATCAGCGAAAAGAAGATGATCGGAAAGACGATCATCTTGAGCATTGAAATCAGGAGAGTGCCGAACGGCTCGATGTAGGGAAGGATCGCATTGAGCTCTTCGCTTTGGATTCGCGAGGCGCCGATTCCCAGGACGATCCCCAGGAGAAATCCGATCAGTATCCGCCAGACGAGAGGGATAGCGGAATAATACGAGAAAAACCTTTTCATTGAGGGGCTTTCTTACAGTTCCGTTTGTTCAGTTCGTCGGTATCGAGCCAAATGGTGACCGGCCCGTCGTTAACCAGTTCGACCGACATCATCGCCTGAAAGACACCAGTCTCGACGGGAACGGCGTACTCGGCGCGGACGACCGAAACGAATTCCTCATAGAGACGCCGCGCTTCATCGGGCGGCGCGGCATCGGTAAAACCGGGCCGGTTCCCGTGAACCGCATCGGCGTAGAGAGTGAACTGGCTGACCGCCAGGATCGACCCGCCGACCTGAGTGACATCAAGGTTCATTTTTCCCTGGGGATCATCGAAGACGCGCAGACGGCAGATCTTCCGTGCCAGAAGCCGGACTTCTTCGGATGTGTCACCCCGGCCAACCCCCAAAAGGACTAAAAAACCCCCTTCAATCTGACCGCTGACACGGTTTCCCTCTTCGGGGAGAGTGACCCGCGCCCGGGTGACCCGCTGTATGCACGCTCTCATGACTTAATGCTCTTTCAACGCGAACAGTTCCTTCTTCCGGCCATGCAGCCGACATCAATATCATACGTGAAAAAGGGGTGAAAAGCAACCCTTTGGAAAGGGGACAGCCTATCTGAGAACGTCGTTTTTGCGCGAGAAACAGTGGAGAATGACCTTTTCGAAGATGGCGACCTCTTTTCGGGAAAGTCCTTCTTGGAGCTGACGGAGTTTGCCGTCGACCGTCCTGACGATCTCGCGGGTCTGTCCCCGGCCGAGTCCGGTCAGGGTGATCAGGACCGAACGATGGTTTTCGGGGTTGGTGGTTCGGCTGACCAGGTTCTTTTTGACCAGCGTTTCAATCAGTTGTGAGGCGCTCGGCCGCGGGATGTTCATCACGCGGGCGACACTCGAAAGGGGAACCCCCTCCGGAATCCGGCGCGTGGCGGCCTCGATGACAAAGAGCGCCATCTTCTGCCGGGACGAAAGTGACTGAAGTTCTTTGTGATCCTTGGCCGTACCGACGGTGTCGCCGTAGGCGATCAGGTTGTTCACCGTGATAAAGAGCGCCGCGCAAGGGTCGTAGTCGGAAAAAATTTTTTTCGTTTTTTCCATTGGGCCTGATCTTCCACAATTTTGAGATCGGGGTAAACTGTTTTGTAACAAAATTGTTTTATATTGAAACTGTTCAAATATGAAACAATTTAGCGGATATTTCCGGTCTGTCAAGGACCTTGATCTTTCCCCGTGAGTTTCTTCAAAGGAAATTGAAAACGTTATGAAGTCGATGAAAATTGGAAGCCTCTTGTTTTCGCTGTTCCTTCTGGTTCCCTTCCGCGCACAGGCTCAGCCGGGGGGCGGGCCGGCTGCAGCGGTTCCCAACGTGATCACTGCCCCGTCGGTTGAGATGGGAGAACTCGATGTGCGCCGGTTTCCCGGCCCGATCGTGGCGGTTGAAGAGGTCGATATTGTCCCTCGCGTGACCGGTTATATCGAGAAACTCAACTTCAAGGAAGGGGATTTTGTGAAGACGGGAGACCTTCTTTTCGAGATCGAACAGCGCGAGTATGCCGCGGCGCTCAAGCGCGCCGAGGCCGATGTGGCGTCGCGCCGGTCGGCGATCGATCAGGCCGAAGCCGCGATCAAACAGCAGGAGGCGCGGATTGACGAATTGAACTCGATCCTCAAATACCGTGAGGCGACCTATAACCGGAACAAGCAGCTTTTCGCGCGCGGTACCGCCGTCTCGCAGGACGACGTGGATAACACCGAGTCGGCATTCAAAGCGACCCGCGCACAGTTGGCGGCCGCCGAGGCGACACTGGCCTCGGTCAAATCGCAATACGAAACCGCCAAATCGGCTCTGGCGGCCGCCGAGGCTGCCGCCGATCTGGCGGCGTTTGATATGGAACACACGCGGATCTCCGCACCGATTTCGGGGAAGATCGGCAAAGTGACCGTGACACCGGGCAACCTGGTAACGCCGCAGTTCGGCAAACTGGTCGATATCAAGACGATCTCGCCGATTTACGTCCGGTTCGCGATCAGCGAGCAGCTCTTTCTGACGACCTACGGCGGAGAAAAGGGAATTCGCGACATCGCCCGGATTCGGCTTGAGCTGGCCGACGGTACGATGTATGACGAAGAGGCGAAGATCGCCCTGATCGACAACAAGGTCGATCCGAAGACAAACAAAATCATGATCTGGGCGATCCTTCAGAACGAGGACCATAAACTCCTGCCGGGAAGCTACGCGACGGTCTATCTGAGTCCGAAATCAGATAAACCGACCTGCGCGGTGATCGTCTCGGCGGTACAGACCGAGGCCGGCGGCGGGAGTTTTGTCTATGTGCTCGACGGCGAGAACAAAGTCGAACGGCGCGAGGTTCGGCTCGGCGCGCTTTCCGAAAAGTATTATGAAATCACGTCCGGTCTCAAACCGGGCGAGACGGTGGTGATCGAAGGGGTGAACAAAGTACAGCCCGGTCAGACGGTCAATCCGATCCCTGCCGAAAAGGACGAATTGTAACCCAGTTTTCCCGACGGAAAGACGTTTTAATTCTCTGGATACCGAGTGAAAAGGAACCGTATGTTTTCGAAAATATTCATCGACCGACCGAAGCTCGCGCTGGTCATCTCGATTGTGATTTCACTGATTGGTCTGCTCTGTCTCTTTCGGCTTCCGATTGCCGAATATCCGGAACTCGCCCCCCCGTGCGTGCGCGTGACGGCGACCTATCCGGGCGCGACATCGGACGTGATCGTCGAGACGGTCGCCAGCGTCATTGAAGAGGAAGCGAACGGCATCGAAAACAGCATCTATTTCAGTTCCGACAGCGACAACAACGGAAACTACTTTCTGAACGTCTACTTCAAGCCGGGAACCGACGACGACATCGCTCAGGTGAACGTGCAGAACGCGGTGCAGCGCGCCGAAACGAAACTTCCCCCCGAGGTGAAGGCGATCGGCGTAAAGGTTGCCAAGCGTTCGTCGGATATGATCGGGATCTATTCATTCACGACCGACGGCTCGGAGCTGAATCTGCTGCAGTTGGCAAACTACGTTCGGATGAATGTGCGCGACCGTCTGGCGCGTATCGACGGGATGACCGATACCGAAATTCTCGGAGAACGGAACTACAGCATGCGTGTCTGGCTCGACCCGCTGAAACTCTCGAGTATGGAAATTTCCACCGATGAGGTCGTTGCCGCCATTCAGTCGCAGAATCTGCAGGCCGCCGCCGGAACCCTGGGGGGTGAGACCGCCAGTGACTATGTTCAGCTGAAAATTGATACGCTCGGCCGCTTGAAGACTCCCGAGCAGTTCAAGGAGATTATTGTCCGTACCGATGACGCCGGCCGGCAGGTGACTCTCGGCGAGATCGCCGAGCTGGAGCTGGGGAGCGAGTACTACTTCTCGAACGCCTATCTGAACGGAGAGCATTCGATCGCGGTCGGGATGTACCGCCAGACGGGGGCAAATGCCGTGACGCTGATCAAAAACGCCAATGCCGAAATGGAAGAGATCGCCAAGCGGTTTCCGAAAGGGGTCAGCTACATTTTGAGTTACGACCCGACCGAGTTTATCCGCCGGAGTATCAGTGAAATTGCCGAGACACTCGTTCTGACCCTGGTGCTGGTCGTTTTGGTGACGTTCGTCTTTCTTCAGGACTGGCGCGCAACGATCATTCCGGCGGTCGCGATACCGGTCTCCCTCCTGGGAACCTTTTTTGTCATGCTCGTGATGGGATACTCGATCAATGTGCTGACGATGTTCGGGCTGATCCTGGTGATCGGGCTTTTGGTCGACGACGGGATCATCGTCGTCGAAAACGCTGTGCGTCTTATCGAAGAGGAACATCTTTCCCCCTACGATGCCGCGGTGAAAAGCATGCACCAGACAACCGGCGCGATCCTCGCCTCGACCTTTGTGATGGTGGCCTTCTTCGCACCCCTGTCGTTCTTCGGCGGAATCGTCGGGATTATCTACAAACAGTTTTCACTGACGATGTGTATAGCGATTATCTTCTCGGCGGTCAACGCGCTGACCCTTTCGCCGGCGCTCTGCGCGCTGGTCCTCCGCCCCTATCAGGAGAATCGGAAGAAGTTCTTCCTCTTCCGGTTCTTTGAGTGGTTCGTTGAGACGACCAAACTCGGGTATATTGCGGTCTCGAAGGTCTTTATCCGTCGGATTCTGCTGACACTGATCGTACTGGCGGCGCTCCTCTGGGGGAACTGGGCCGTTTTCAAACAGCTCAATACCGGGTTCATTCCGAACGAGGACAAGGGCGCGCTTCTGTGCGAGATCGTTCTGCCGCCGGGCGCTTCGCTCAAACGGACCGACCAGGCGGTTCTGGCGTTCCAGGACCTCGTCTCCCCTTTGCCGGGAGTTGAACGCGTAACCAACGTCGCCGGATACTCGTTTGTGAGCGGCTCGGGAGAGAACTACGGGCTGGGGATCGTCGATCTGACCGACTGGGACCAGCGGAAGACCCCGGAGCTGCAGATCGACGCGATCAACAATGCGGTTATGGCGCAGGGCGAATTACTCCCCTACGGAACGCTCACCTCGTTTCAGCCGCCGGCGATCATGGGGCTGGGGGTGACCGGAGGCGTGACCTTCGCACTCTGTGTCAGCGGCGATCACACACCGAAAGATCTGGAAGAGCGGCTTGGCCGCTTTCTGGGTGACCTGAACAATAAGGAGATATTCCCCGATGTGGCGTACGCATTCTCGTCCTTCAATGCCAGTACTCCGGAAGTCTACCTTGATATCGACCGCCAGAAGGCCGAGGCGCTCGGTGTGCCGGTCGGCGTTCTTTTTTCGACGCTGCAGCAGAAGATTGCCTCGTTCTATGTGAATGACTTCAATCTGTACGGCTATTCGTTCAAAGTGAAAGTTCAGGGAAAAGCCGACTCGCGTTCGAATATCGGGAATCTCGACGAGATTATGATCACCAGCCTTTCCGGCGACGAAGTGCCTCTCTCGGCGCTGGCACGGATCCGCTCGAAGATGGGAGCCCATAAGATCTCCCGGTTTAAGCAGTCGATGGATGCCGCGGTAACGGTAATACCGGTGCCGGGGGCGAGTACCGGCGTGATCATGGATCGTCTGGTGAAACACGTCGACGAAGCCGTCAACGATCCCGGTTCACACGACTACTCGATCAGCTGGACAGATATGAGTTTTCACCAGAAGGGGAATGAAGGGAAGCTTTTCTATCTGATGGTCCTGGCCCTGGCGTTCGGCTACCTCTTCCTGGCCGCGAAGTATGAGTCGTGGACAGTTCCGCTTCCGGTTCTCCTTTCGTGCGCGTTCGCCACACTCGGCGGACTGGCGGCAATGTGGTTCAATAAAATGCCGCTCGATATCTACGCCCAGCTGAGTCTGATCATGCTCCTGGGGCTTTCGGCGAAAATCTCTATCCTGATGGTAGAGTTTGCCAAACAGGAACGGGAACAGGGGGTTCCGATCGACGAGGCTGCAGTCCGCGGCGCGCGGTATCGGTACCGTGCGGTGATGATGACCGCCGGCTGTTTCGTGGTTGGCGTTCTTCCCCTGATGTTTGCCACCGGTGCCGGTGCGGTCAGCCGGAATATCGTCGGGATTTCGACCGGATGGGGGATGATCATCGCCGGCGCGGTCGGCGTTGCCTTCGTTCCCCCCTTCTATGCGATGTGTCAGAAGATGCGTGAGGCGACAAACAACTTCTTTGCGAAAAGGAAGTAGCCGCCCCGCACACGGTAAATCCGCCTTGAGTCAAACCGCGGTGTTGTGCTAGAATCGGCACGCTCCGCGGTTTTTTTATGTGAGAAGAAGTTTTTAATGATGAAACGCTGGTCGCTCAAATCCCGAATCCGGATATGGACAACAATCGTACTTGTCCTCCTGATTGTGCTGATCGCGACCGAAGTCTATACGCTGAGGCATTTTCGGAGCCTTGTCTACGATATCAGCCGCCGCTCGCGGGAACTTCCCGCCGCTGCCCGGCTCGGCACGTCGATCGGCGCGCTGCGGATGCAGGTCAGCCAGATCAAGGGAACCCGCATGGCCGAACAGCAGGTGAAAAACCGGCTTGAGCAGCAGCTGCGGCGAATGGAGCTTTTCGACTTCTCAAAACAGCCGACCCTGGAAGCGTATTCTCTCTTTCTGAAAAAGCTCTCCGATTACCGCGAACAGCTCGATCAATACGAGGCGCTGATCTATCAGCGGCCCCGCGCTGCCGATGAATCGGGCTCGGTTCTTTCGACGGAACTGGGCGCGATAGCCGATATCCGCACTCTTCTCGATGAGATTCACGCCACCACGTCCCATTACCGTTGGATCACCGACGATGAGATGATCGATCAGGTCGACCTCCGCCTGGGGGAAGTCCAGAGCCTGACCGAAAGCCTTCCGAGCGGTCTGCACCGCGAACTGGCGGGATTTTCCGACCGCGTCCTTTCGCAGTACAAGTATATCCGCGTCACCCTGATTTCAACGAGCGCCGCATCGATTGTGCTGACGATCCTTCTGATCCATTTCGCTTACATCTGGGTCTTTCGGCCGCTGGGGACTCTGGTGACCGGGTCGAGGCGCGTGGCGCAGGGGGATTTCGATTACCGGATCGATATGGCGACCAACGACGAGTTCGACGAGCTGGCCGGCGCGCTCAATCAGATGACCGAGCGGTTCGAGGGGATCCGTGACGATTTGGACGAGCAGGTGCGGCAGCGTTCCGAAGAGGTGATCCGGAGTGACCGCCTGGCGAGCGTCGGATTTCTTGCCGCCGGAGTCGCCCACGAGATCAACAATCCGCTCGCCTCGATTGCGATGAGCGCCGAGTCGCTCCCCCGTCGGATTCGGGGGCTTCTCGACCGGCAGAAGGATCCCTCGCAGCTCCGTGACGAGCTGGCCGTGGTGCAGAAGTACGTTGAGATGATTCAGAACGAGGCGTTCCGCTGCAAGGGGATTACCGAGAAGCTTCTCGATTTTTCGCGGACCGGCCGCGGAGAGAAGACGCGGGCCGAACTGCGCGAGATCGCCGAGAGTATGGTCGATATGGCGCTGACCCAGAGCCGGTACCGCCATAAACGGATCGAAATCCTTCCCGGCGGACCGGTCTACGCGATGGTGAATCCGCAGGAGATCAAGCAGGTGATCCTGAACCTGCTGACCAACGCGTTGGACTCGATCAGCGACGACGGGTTGGTGACGATTTCGGCGCGGCGGCAGCGGGACCTTGCAATTCTGGTCGTCTCGGATAACGGCGGCGGAATCGACCCGGCGACCCTTGAAAACATCTTCGAACCGTTCTTCACGACCAAGGATCCCGGGATTGGAACCGGGCTGGGACTGGCGATCGCCAACCGGATTGTTCTGGGGCATAAGGGGCATATCTACGCTTCGAGTCCCGGAAAAGGGATGGGCGCTTCGTTCCGAATTGAGCTGCCGGTCGGCTGAATTCCTTCCAGCCGCCGCGGACGAAAGAGAGACTGCCCGGTAAGATTTCCCATAGACAGAAACCTTTTTTTCCGGTATGATGCGGGAGCGTCTCCGCCTCTTTCTTTTGCGTACCGGTTCGTTGTTTCCGGTCCGCCGGCGGGGGTGCGCCGAGAGTTCAGGAATGAAGAAGGGGGGTGCGGCCGCCGATGTGCGCTCCCTTGGGAAGGAATCTGCGTTTTTATGTCCACTGATGGTCTCAAGGTCCTCTTTGCCGACGATGAAATTTCGCTCCGAGAGCTTGTCCGTCTTGAAATTGCCGCGATGGGGCATACGGTGACGGTCTGTCCCGACGGTCTTTCGGCGATTGAAACACTCAAAAAGGATCAGTTTGACGCCCTGCTGCTCGATTTGGACATGCCGGGCGCCAACGGTCTGGAAGTGATTCAGGCGGCGCACAAAACGAATCCGACGGCCAAGGCGGTGATCCTGACCGGAAAGGGCTCGCACGAATCGGTAAGGGCCGGGTTCCGCGAGAAAATTTTCGACTATTTAACCAAACCGTGCCGGCTGGCGGAGATTCAGGACGTTCTGGCCAGGATTGCCGAAGAGAAGAAACTGACCCAAAAACTTGCCGATGGCGGGAAACGGCTCGAACGGGCCGAGGACGCAAAGCAAGCCCTCGTCGGAAATTCGGACGCGATGAAGCGCGTCTATCACCTGATCCATAAGATCGCCCCGACCGACTCAACGGTGGTGATCCTGGGAGAGACGGGGACCGGAAAGGAACTTGCCGCGCGCGAGGTTCACGCGAACAGCGGGCGTGCCGACAAGCCGTTTGTGGCGGTCAACTGCGGGGCGCTTCCCGAAAATCTGATCGAGAGTGAACTCTTCGGCCATAAAAAGGGGAGTTTTACCGGCGCCGATTCGCAGAGAATCGGTTTGCTCGAGGTCGCCGATACCGGAACGCTCTTCCTCGACGAAATCGGGGAGCTGCCGAAAGGGGTTCAGGCGAAACTCCTCCGATTCCTCGAAAGCGGTGAGGTTCGGAAGATAGGCGAAAACTCGTCCCGCATCTGCAATGTGCGCGTGATTTGCGCCACGCTCCGCAACCTGGAAGAGATGGTCGCCCAAGGGGGATTCCGGCAGGACCTCTGGTTCCGGATCAACACGTTCGAGATACGTCTTCCCCCCCTGCGTGAGCGGCTTGAAGACCTTCCCGACCTGATTGTCCATCTGACGAACCGGTTTAAAAAGGGTGCCGGCAAGGGGTCGGTCGACGAAATATTCACCCCGCGGGCGTTCGAACTGCTGAGAAAGTACTCCTGGCCCGGAAACGTCCGCCAACTGGCAAACGTCGTCGAACACGCGATGATCCTCTCCGACTCTTTCCCGATCGGACCAGAAGCGCTCCCGCACCAGGTTCATGAGGGAAACGGCTCTTCTGTTCCGAAGATATCCGTTCCGACGTCGGCCAAGACGATTGCCGCCTCGGACGAGGATGCCGACGAACTGATGGCGTTTGACTCAGGGAAAACTCTGCGCGATCTTGAAAACGAGGCGATTATAAGCGCCGTGCGCCGAAACGGCGGGAACAAGGCAAAAGCGGCGGAGGAGCTTGGCATCAGTCTGAAAACCCTCTATAATAAGCTGAACCAGTTGCAGGATTTCGCAAAAAAGACGGGTTAGTCGGTGACATTCAAAACATTCTATCACAAGGTGATCAGCTTCTTTCGCGCGATCGGCCGTTTTTTTGCGGCGCTTGCGCGTTTCCTGCATAGAGTGTACACCGTGATCCTGGGGTGGATTTCCGCCTTTTTCGTCTTCTTTTGGCGTTCGGCGATTATCCTGACTGCGAAGTTCCTCAGCGGCGCTTCTGTCCGGTGGGTCGATCTGTCCGATGACCAGCGAGATGACGTTCAGATTCAGTCGGCAGAAATCCGCAGCGGCGGCGGAATGTCAGGACCGGAATCCCCGTCATTTCTCGAAAAGATCAGCCGTCTTCTCCTGAAGGCGTTCGGAAAGAAAATTCCCGACGAGAGAACATTCGGACGGCAGCAGCGAATCTTTTTCGCCAACCATACCAGTCATCTCGACTCGATTGTGATCTGGTCGGTTCTTCCCGGCTTTATGCGCCGTGAGACCCGGATGGTTGCCGCGAAAGACTACTGGACTGCCGGACCGTTCCGCCGCTATCTGGCAAAGAAGGTCTTTAACGCCATTCTGATCGACCGAAAGCACATCTCGATCAAAAACAATCAGGTTCACCAGCTCCTGACCGAGATGGGGAACGATCACTCGATTATCATCTTCCCCGAAGGGGGACGGGGAGACGGTGAGACGATCAGGCCGTTTAAAAGCGGAATCTACCATCTGGCCAAGAAGAATCCGGAGCTCGAGCTGGTTCCGATCTACCTCGACAATATGAACCGGATTCTCCCGCGCGGGGTTGTTCTGCCGGTTCCGATGCGTTCGCGCGTCATTTTCGGTTCCCCGATATGGATAGAGAACGCCTACGTTAACAAAACAGACGGGACGGTCTGGAAACAGGGGGAACCGTTGCCGCCGGATGAGGCGGCGGATTATGAGTTCAAACTGGAACCGAAAGATGAGTTCCTCAGGCGCTGCCGGGACGCGGTCATGGATCTGAAAAATATGTGACCGGACCGGATCGGCCGACTGACTCTTGACATGAAGATTCTTCCTTTTAAAATTCTGGTATCAATGTGCGCGAAAATGGGCCGGCGCGAAGGCTTTCAATGCCGATGCGCCGGTCGCAGAGGATATCTATGGAGTTGACATGAGGGTTCTTTCGGGGATACAGCCCACCGGCCGGTTTCATTGGGGTAACTATTTCGGAGCGATTCGGCAGTATGTCGACATGCAGGGGGATCCGGATAATGCCTTCTATTTCATCGCCGATCTCCACGCGCTGACAACGGTCCGCGATCCGGAGCGTCTGCGGCAGAATATCCGAGACGCCGCGCTCGACCTGTTGGGACTGGGACTTGATCCTCAGCGCGCCTCCCTTTTCATTCAGTCTGAAATTCCCGAGGTGACGCAGCTGACCTGGCTCCTTCTGACCGTCACGCCGATGGGACTCTTGGAACGGTGTCATGCGTTCAAGGAGAAAAAAGCGCGCGGACTGACCGCCGATGCCGGTCTGTTCAACTATCCGATCCTGATGGCTGCCGACATCATCCTGTACGACTCGAACCTGGTTCCGGTCGGGGAGGATCAGATGCAGCATATCGAGGTGGCGCGCGATGTCGCCGGGAGTTTTAACCACCTGTACGGCGATGTTTTCGTTCTGCCGAAGGGGAAAATTTTGGAGGACGGGGGGAAGGTTCCCGGCACCGACGGTGAGAAGATGTCGAAAAGTTACGGCAACACCATCGAGTGCTTTACCGAGCTGAAGGCGCAGCGGAAAAAGATCATGCGGATTCAGACCGATTCACGTCCGATGGAAGAGCCGAAAGATCCCGAAACCGATCCGCTCTACCAACTCTATTCCCTTTTTGCCTCGGAAGAGCAGAAGACTGAAATGGCGGCGCTCTACCGCCGGGGCGGGTTCGGCTACGGACAGATCAAAAAAGAACTGGCCGACGCCGCCGAGGCGTACTTCGCGCCGGCGCGCGAGCGGCGTGCCTATTTCGAAAGCCATCCCGGCCTGGTCGACGACATTCTGCGCGAAGGGGCGCAGCGTGCCCGCGCCAAGGCGCAGGAGGTTCTTCTGCGTGCCCAGACCGCGTGCGGAATCCGGGGACCGAAAGAGTAATTCGTTAACACTGATACGGAGAACGGCGTTTTTATGTCACATCAGATCGCGGCATTCGGCGAAATCCTCTGGGATATGCTTCCGGCCGGCAAACAGCTCGGGGGGGCGCCCGGTAATTTTGCCTATCATTCTCATGTCCTTGGTTCTGATGTGATGGTGATCTCGCAGGTCGGAAACGACAGTCTGGGGCGTGAGATCACTGCCGAACTGGCCCGGCATCAAATTCCGACCGACTTCATCGGGATCGATCTGGAACGGCCGACCGGAACCGTTGAGGTCGAGCTCGACCGAATGGGGCATCCGGCGTATCAGATCGTTGAAGACGTGGCTTGGGACGGAATCAAGCCTTCCCGTGCGGCTCTCCTCTATGCGACGGGAATCGATGCGATTTGTTTCGGGAGCCTGGCGATGCGGGGTGAGGAGAACCGTGTTGCATTCGCTTCGCTGATCAACGGGGTGCCCCATGACGCGCTGCGTGTTCTGGACCTGAATCTGCGCGAGCCGTTCTATACCGACGGGACGCTCCGTTCGCTCCTTTCGGTCTGCAATGTTCTGAAACTGAACGATGACGAACTGATCACGCTGGCGGGTTTCCTCAATAAGGAGTTCCGGACCGAGACCTTCTTCGGCGAAGGGGCTGCTGGGACGGTTGTCCTTTCATCTGGCGCGCGGGCGTTTATCGATTCACTCATCGATTTTTATTCCCTGAAATACTGCATTCTGACCTGCGGGGCAAAAGGGAGTTTCCTCCTCAACGAGGGAGGGGTCATCTCGCAGCTGGAAAGCGTTCCTGTTAAGGCGGCGAGTACCGTCGGCGCCGGCGATGCGTTTACGGCGGTCTGTGTCGACGGGTTCCTCAAAGAAGACGATCCGGTCGAAATTCACAGACGTGCTGTCCGCTACGCCGCCTACGTTTGTACACAGCCGGGCGCGATGCCGCCGGTCACCCCCGAGCAGCTCAACGAGTGGGGGTTTAAAAACCGATAATGACGGTGTGAGCGGCGGCTGAGGCGCCGTTGTGCCGGAATTTGCAAAATCCATTTTTTGAAAGGTATGTTATGAATCTCACCGACTCGAAGTACAGCAGGTTCGCCCTGGTAAAAGAGATGCTCCAGACCGTTGATGTCATTCGCGGTTTTGATTTCGGTCAGACGGCCGGCGCGGCCAAGACCGTGAAAGAGACGGGCCGCCTCTTCCTGACCGGTGAGGGTTCGAGCCGTATCTTCCCGGCGAAAAGTTTCATGTACGGGGTCTTGAAACGCGGGCTTCCGATCGCGGTCGCGACCGATGGAAGCTTTCAGGCCGCGGAATATAATCTCTCCGACTGGGTGGTTGCCGGCGCGTCGAACAGCGGTCAGACGAAAGAGGTGATCGCCCTGATGAAAAAGCTTGGCGAGACGGGGCATCATAAACGGATCGGGATTACCGCGCATGAGGGGACGACCCTTGCCGAAGTGACCGATGAATGTTTCGTTCTTTCGTGCGGCAATGAAGACGCCGTCGCCGCGACGAAGAGCGTCATCGAGCAGGGACTCGTCTACCGTTCGATCCTCTGCAATCTGATTGACTGCGAGTGCCCGAAAAACAAAGAGAAGGCTGCCGATCTGGCCGCCGAGGTGATGCAGACCGAATATGACCCGGCGATCATCGAAAAACTTGCCAAGGCGAATCTTCTCTATTTCGCCGGCCGGAATAACGGCGTGGCCGAAGAGCTGACCCTCAAGACGAATGAGATCACCCGCAAGAAGAGCGATTACCTCGAAGGGACCTATCTTCTGCACGGAGTCGAGGAGGTGATGAGTGCCGGGGACGCCTGTATCCTGATCGATCCGTTCCCGAGCGAATACGGGAAGATCAAGGAATTCATTGAAGGGCGTGCCGGTTTGACGGTCATTGCCGTTGCCAATGAAGATACCCCGTTCCCGACGATCAAACTGCCGAAGCTGACCGGCTATGATCCGTTCCTCCAGCTGATGGCCGGGTGGAATCTTCTGGTTCAGATCGGGATCGCTTTGGGGATCGATCTCGACAAGCCCGAACGCGCCCGCAAGGTCGGCAACCAATTCGAAGGGTGATCTGTATGTCGGAGATCGGTGAACAGCTTCGCTGGAAGAAGTTTCCTGTCCTCGATGACGGGTTTGTCTGCCTGGTTGACTGGATGGGATCGGACGATTCGGTTGTTCAGGCGGCACGGATCAGTTACGGCGCGGGAACCAAACGGGTTTCCGATGACCGGACACTGATCCGTTACCTGCTTCGGCATCACCACACGACCCCGTTCGAAATGGCCGAGGTGAAGCTCTTGATCCGTGTCCCGATGGATACCTGGCGCCAGTGGATCCGTCACCGGACCGCATCGATCAACGAGTATTCGACCCGGTATTCGGAGGCGATCGACTCGGCGTATGAAACCGCACCGGACGGCTGGCGTTTTCAGGCCAAGTCGAACCGGCAGGGGAGTGAAGGGAGCCTTTCTCCGGAAGAGGGGAAACTGCTCAGTGAAGAGGAAGCCGCGTTTCACCAGGCGGCCCGCGACCTTTACAACCGGCGGATCGGAATGGGAATAGCACGCGAACAGGCACGAAAAGACCTTCCCCTTTCGACCTATACCGAGGCGTATTGGAAGATTGACCTGCATAATCTGCTCCATTTTCTGGCACTGCGGATGGAGTCGAACGCACAGTTTGAAATCCGCCGCTATGCCGAAACGATCGCCCAGGAGATCGTCCGTCCCCTTTTTCCGGTGACGTACGAGGCGTTTCTCGACTACCGATTCGGTGCCCTTTCCCTTTCACGCCTCGAACAGGGAGTGATCGAGCGGTTGGCCGCCGCGGGGAAGGTTCCCGCCTCGCACGATGATTTTCTCGCCGCGCAGGACGAGACGTGGCGGGGGCTGGAGCGATGCCGCGAACGGGACGAGGCTCTGGTCAAACTCCGTCGGCTTGGGCTGGTTCGGCCGGAATAAGTTTTTTCCGAAAAAAAGCGCCCGTAGCCGGGCGCTTTTTTTCGGGTCGTTTTTTCAGGAGTGCCGGTTCGCGGCGCGATGCCGTTACGGCGAAGGTTGTTTGCCTATGAGATATCTCCTTTTGTCGGTTTTCCTTTGCTGGTGCGCCGTGGCGGTGTCGTCGGACACCGTAAATCCCTCGCTCTTCCCTGCTGAAGAGCCGATCCTTCTTTCCGAAGAGCCAACGGCGATATCGGCCGAAACGCTTGCGGCGCCCTCCGCCGAGAGACCGGCGGTTCCTTCTTCCGAGAGACCGGCGGCGCCCGCTGACGGGGATCGGGCGGTTTTGAATTCCGAATCGTTTTCGCGGTCGTTTGACGAAGCGTTCGATGAGGTACTCGCCGAAACCGCACCGGAACTGCGTTTCGAAGAGACCGGCGAAAACGAAAAAATGGAACCGGTTTCCGACTTTCTCCTTACGCGGCAGTCGGCCTCGTCGCGCGAAATGTTTGAGCTGGCGATTCCCGCCGCGGTCGCCTGTGACCGTTTGCCGGGTGCCAAGGCGCGGCGTCCGTTCCTGTTCGCACGCCGTGACGACGGCGAGTATGCCTGTCTGGTGACCGGCGGTTATTTCGATATGACTCCGGGGGAAATTCTCCGCACCGGTCGGCCGCTCGACGCGGCACTCGGTGAGGACGGCGGTGTTTTTTTCGTTCTGAGAAAGGAGGGGAGTGCCGAACTCGTTTATTCCCGCGCTGGGAATTTCATCGCAGATCCCGGCGGGGCGCTCTATCTGGATTGGAACGGCGAACGGTATTATTCGGAACCGCGCGTGACCGGATCGACGCCGAACGATGTTCTTCCTCTCGCCCGATTTGCCAATCCCGAGTTTTTGGAATCGGACGACGGAGTCTTTTTCCGTCCCACCGAACTGTCGGGATTCCCCTCGCCCGTCAACCCGCCGCACGAACGGCGCGCCCTGATTATTCCCCGCGCGCTCGAAAATTCGAATGCCCGCCTTGACCTGCTCCTGCTCCATCTGAAACGGACGATGGATTCTTCCCTTGTCGGAACGGGCGATATCAAATAAAATGACCCGAAGGATAATTTCTCAAAGGGTAAACTGTCTATGACCGTCGAAAAGAAACGCCGAACCGATGCTTTCAGCCGTCGGATCAACGAGGTGATCTTTGATCATCTGAACCGCTTGAATCGGATTGCGCCGAACGAGTCGGTTGACCGCGTCCAGTCGTATCTTGGCGGACTCGACGTGGCACTGCTCGATGCGGACGATGAAAACGGTCTCCAGACCCTGGTTTTGCGTTTGGGAAATCAGAGCAGCGCGCTTTTTGTCTTTCGAATCGATGAGTTTCTCCGCGATCTTGCCGAACGGTGCGGCGGCAAGATCCTTTCGGTCTATGTCATTGAGACGAAACCGGATGTCCGAAACAAACAGCAGTGCCTTTCGACGCTCGACATTAACTTCAGCGGCAAATCGCTTGCCGAATGGCTGGAGGTCCCCAACGGCGCGGGACTGCGGGTCGATGTGGTCACGCTTAAGGGGGGCGAGGAGGAACGGCAGAGCATTGTCAAAGCTCTGCACATCACCCGGCTCGAAGACGGCACATCGTCCCTCGACGTCGAGCTTCCCGAAATGGTTGACCTTTTCGAGAACGCGATGGCGTGCAGTTTCAACGAAACGCTGGTCGATTGGCTTCGCACCGAGATGAAAACTTCGGACGTCAAATTCAGCGCCCAGGAAGAGGCTTTTCGCCTGATCATTGAACGGTTTACCCGGCAGATCACCTCGTCAGGCCAAAGCGGGGGAAAAAAGCCCGCCAAGAATGAATGATTTCCGCGCGCCGAACGCGAAAAAGCGAGTTCCTTTTCCACCAGAACTTGATACGGAAATCACAAGTATTGAATATAGCGACTACTGAAAAAAAAAGAAAAAGAGTAAGTTTTTTTTCCGAAAAGTAGACTAATAGCCGAGCTATCGACTGTGGTTTGCGTATAGAGTATGAAACCCGGCCCGCCTCCCCAGCTGTTGATAAGACAGGTTGTCCTGTCAAGATACGGAAAGGCAGAAACTTCAAATTTTTCGGGGAAAAACGCGCAAGGTTGTTGTTTTTTCCGGTAAAATCGGTACAATCACCAGAATCGGACCGATTTTTCTTTGACAATGACCTTGTTTCGGATTATTAATAGTTACAGTGCGTCTGTCGGCTGTTAACGATCCGAAGCGGCGGCCGGACCGATGCGACGAGCAGCCGATCAGGTTAGTGTTTACTGTGTAAACAATGGAGGTATTTGATTTGTTCGATTCTGATACGTTTCAGGAACAGGATGATGATTTCGGTTATCGCGACGATGACAATGAAGACCTGATTGACGGTGTTTCTTTGGGCATCGACGACGATGACGAGGAAAACGACGAGATCGAAAGCGTAGCCGCCGAAGAAGATGATGACAGCGGTTACGATTATGCCGATCTTGAGAGCGGTTCCGGCGAATCCTTTGATCCGGTTCGTATGTATCTGACCCAAATGGGAGAGATTCCTCTCCTGACGCGTCAGCGTGAGGTCATGCTTGCCAAGCAGATTGAACGAATGCGCCGTAAGTTCCGTACCAAACTGCTTGAGTGCGATTATGTTCTGAGGAACGCTACGCAGTTGCTTCACCGGATCGCGACGGGGGATATCCCGTTTGACCGGAATATCCAGGTGAGTGACGGCGATTTCGAAAAGCGTCAAATCCAGGCCCGGTTCCGGAGTAACCTGATGACGCTCGACTCGATCCTTCGTCAGAATCAGCGTGACTACCGGATTGCGACCAGCCGCCGCCGTCCGAAGAAAGAGCGTGAGCGGGCATGGCGCAGTCTGGGAATCCGTCGGCGTCACGGTGTCCGGCTGGTCGAGGAGCTCGGCCTGAGGACTCAGCGGATCGAGGGGATGATCGAAACACTCGAAAAGTTCAGCGCCCGTGTTGATGAGCTTCGGAACTGGATTGCCGAACATAAAGCCGCCGGCCGCCCCGTGCACGAACGGGCGCATTGGGCCGAAGAATTCCGCAATATTTTGTATACCACGCAGGAAACCCCGACGAGTCTGCGCAACCGTGTTCGGTCGCTCCGCTCGATCTTTGAAAAGTATCAGGAGGCAAAACAGGGGCTTTCCGAAGGGAACCTGCGCTTGGTCGTTTCGATCGCGAAGAAGTACCGCAACCGCGGTCTGAGCTTTCTTGACCTGATCCAGGAAGGGAACGCCGGGCTGATGCGCGCGGTTGACAAGTTCGAGTACCGCCGGGGATTCAAGTTCTGTACCTACGCCACCTGGTGGATTCGCCAGGCGATTTCGCGTGCTGTCGCCGATCAGAGCCGGACCATCCGCATTCCGGTTCACATGGTCGAGACGCTGACCAAAACACGAAATGTCAAACGTGACCTGACCCAGCAGACCGGCCGCGAGCCGACTCTTGAAGAGGTTGCGCGTGAAGCGGATATGTCCGCCGAAGAAGTCCGCCGCATTGAGGCGATGAACCGTTACCCGATCAGTCTTGACCGGCCGGTCGGTAACAGCGAAGACAGCCATTTCGGCGATCTGCTTCCCGATGGAGCAGCCGAGTCCCCGGCGGTCGGCGCCTCGCAGGAGGCACTCAAGCGCGAGGTTCTCAACGCGCTCAAATCGCTCGGTTATCGTGAACGGGAGATCATCAAACTGCGTTACGGTCTGGGCGACGGGTACAGTTACACACTCGAAGAAGTCGGCCATATCTTCCGCGTCACGCGCGAGCGCATTCGCCAGATTGAAGCCAAGGCGCTCAAAAAACTCCAGCAGCCGATGCGAAGCCAGCGGCTCGTCGGATATATTGACTGAATTTTCGCCCGGGGGGTCGGCCCTGCGGCCGACCCCGGAACCCGGCCTCCCGCGATTTTCGCTTTTCTTTTTCTTCTGAACTTTTTCGGCGGTTCCGGCTCGTGAAGGGGGATTTCACGATAAGGAATAGGGGGGTGATGTTGCCAATTCCGGCAAATCGCGATAAGATAATGGGAATATCATACTCGGTTCAGCCCTCCCCTTAGAGAGTCGGAAGGGCTGTGCCGTTTCGGTTTTTAAGGAAGTTGAGAAGACAGCTTTGGTGGATTCCGAACATTTTCAGGAACAGGATGATCGTTTCGCGTATCGCGACGATGTTCACGATGCCTCCGACGGTCCGCTCCCTTACGATTCGGAAAACGAAGAGGGGACTGCGGCGCACGGGGACGTTCTGCCCATCGACGATTCCGCCTTGCACGAACTCTTGGAGACCGAAGGCAATTCCAATCTTTCTTGGGACGAAGACCCTGTTAAAATCTACCTGGGCCAGATCGGAGAGATTCCTCTTTTGACGCGTGATGAGGAATTCCGCCTGAGTTGCCAGATCGACCGGACGCGCCGAAAGTTCCGCCGCGTCGTTTTGGAGTCGGGCTATGCGCTGAAAACCTTCGCGCGTCTTCTGCGTCGAGTGGCCGCGGCGGAAAAGATATCGGATAAGATCATCAGATCGAGCGACTGGAACTGCAGCAAGGAACAGGTCCGCACACGGCTTCTCGCCAACATTTCGACCCTCGAAAAAATCCTCGGCGAAAGCCGCCGTGACTACCGCGCCGCGACCAGCCGCAGCCGCGGCAAAGAAGAAAAAGAGAAGGCGTGGAGCGATTTTGTGCAGCGGAATCGGCGCGCGGCGCGTCTGGTTGATGAACTCGGACTACAGATGGGGAAGATCGAGGAGATGGTCGAAACCCTGATGACGTTCAGCCGGCGCGTTGATGAACTTCATGCAATCCTTTTCAATGGGAGCGGGACGCTCCTTTCCGAAAAGAACCGCGCGGAACTGCGTCAGGAATTCCGCAGCATTCTGCGTCTTACGCAGGAGACGCCGACAAGTCTGCGTCACCGCGTGCGCGATCTCCTGCGGTTTCGTGAGGCGTATTGCGAGGCGAAAAAACAGCTCTCCGAAGGGAATCTGCGTCTGGTCGTCTCGATTGCGAAGAAGTACCGCTACCGCGGCCTTCCTTTCATGGATCTGATTCAGGAAGGGAACAGCGGCCTGATGCGTGCAGTCGAAAAATTCGAGTACCGGCGCGGAAATAAGTTCTGTACCTACGCGACCTGGTGGATCCGTCAGGCGATCTCGCGTGCCATTTCCGACCAGAGCCGAACGGTTCGCGTTCCGGTACATATGGCCGAAACGACCACTAAAGTCCGCCGGGCGAAACGTGATTTACAGCAGGAGACCGGGCGCCTGCCAACGCTTGAAGAGACCGCCCTTGCCGCCGGGATGTCCGTTGACGAGGTTCGCCAGATCGAACGGATCGACCGTGCGGCGGTCAGTCTTGACCGGCCGGTCGGCAACAGTGAGGACAGCACCTGCGGCGACCTGATTCCCGACGGGAACGCGGTCAGCCCCGCCGACAGCGCCGCGATGCTCGACTGCCGCCGCCGGATCAACAATTCGCTCCGGAAACTCGGGTACCGCGAACGGGAGGTGATCCGTCTGCGGTACGGACTGGGGGATGGTCATTGTTACACACTCGAAGATGTCGGCCGCATTTTTTGTGTTTCGCGTGAACGAATCCGCCAGATTGAAACCAAGGCGTTGAAAAAGCTTCGAATGCCCGACCTGGGACAGCATTTCATCGGATATATGGATTAGGGCGCTTCTTTCGCGCCGCACAGGGCGGGCACGCGCGTTTTCTTATTTCCGTTTGGCGACCTTGATATTGAAGAGACCGAAGATGTCTTCCTGGGTCAGACTGACCGAAGACTCGATCCCGCGGGCACCCGAAAGGACGGTCTCGGCCAGAAGGCGTTTCTCTTCGAGGATTTTGTCGACCTTCTCTTCGATTGTGTTCAGGCAGAGGAAACGGGTCACGGTGACCGGGCCGGCGGCGCCGATCCGGTGGGCGCGGTTGATCGCCTGGTCCTCAACCGCGGGGTTCCACCAGCGGTCAAACAAAAAGACGTACTCGGCGAACTGAAGGTTCAGGCCGACGCTCCCGGCTCCGTAGCTCATCAGGATGATACTGCAGTCGGGATCATCCCGGAATCGGCGGATTTCCTCTTCCCGTCTGGCTGTCGGGATCTTCCCGTGGTATTCTGCCGGATGATATTCTTTCAGAAGCTGCCGGAGGCGGTTGAGTGTGGCGACCCACTGACTGAAAACGATCGCCTTCTGCCCGTTTTGTGCGATCTCGTCAATATCGGCGGCCAGCCGTTCAAATTTGGCGCTCTCGCCCGTCGCCGGGTCGAAGTTGCAGATCTGTTTGAGCCGGAGCGCCAGCTCGAACGCGTGAGTCATCGTTACGGAGTCACCCAGTTCGTTCAGGCGGATCTCTCCCTCTTCGGCGGCGAGACGGTAACTTTCCCCCTGTTCCCCCTCCAGATCGATCAGGGCGTCCCGGATTAGAATCGGGGGGAGGTCTTTTAACACATCTTTTTTCTGCCGGCGAAGGATGTGTTCGCCGACGATATCACGCATGTGGCTCGGTCTCAGGCCGCTTTTGAGATAGCCGGGGGAGAGAAACTCGAAAATACTGACCAGGTCTTCCGAGGAATTTTCAATCGGGGTGCCGGTCAGCGCCCAGTTTCGGACACGGGGGACCGCTGAGACGGCTTCGAAGGTGGTGCTGTGACGGTTCTTGATCCGCTGTGATTCGTCCAGAATGACCAGGTCGAAACAATGCTCTCTCCGGAACTCAGGAGTATCGAAGAATTCACGGTCCCGCTGTAGGAGTTCGTAGTTGGCGATTCGAATCGGCACGTCGGAAAGTTCCCAGAGCCATTTGCGGCGCGACGATTTTCCTTCAATCACCTCGACCCCGACCTCCGGCGCCCAGAGCGCCAGTTCCCGTTTCCAGTTCGGTACCAGCGGTTTAGGGCAGACCAGGAGAACCCGACGGCATTCGCCGCTCTTTAACAGAAGACGGACCGTGACAATTGCCTGCATTGTCTTGCCGAGACCCATCTGGTCGGCGAGGATGGCGAAATGGGAACTGTATAAAAACGAGATTCCCTGTTTTTGGTAGGCGAACGGCGCGAAGGGGAGCTCGAGCGACTCACTTTTGAGGAGGGTTTCGAGGGGAGGGGCGAGGATGTAATGCAGACGGTCCTCAATCTTAACCGCGTCGGTCGGAACTTTCAGACGGGTGACTTTTTCGAGATGTTCG
This sequence comes from uncultured Planctomycetota bacterium, assembly GCA_900321495.1. Lineage (GTDB taxonomy): Bacteria > Planctomycetota > Planctomycetia > Pirellulales > Thermoguttaceae > RUG695. The sequence continues at coordinate 5,929 of ONWH01000266.1, read as the reverse complement.
TATTCCGACGGAAGTTCCGTCGGCACCGCGGCATAATGTGGAGCCGGCCGGGAGGGGGAATATTGCCCCTTTTCCGCCGTGAGGGAAATCTGAGGGGCAAAATAGAACTCCCGCACACCGACACCGCGCGGCGATTCCATTCGAAGTGATCGGATTGTCCTTTTTTCGGTTTCCTTTTCCGGATGATGGATCGAGCGGACCGCAATCGGGGGAAGTTCGGCGAAATCATCTCCCAACGGCGCAATCACTTCCGCCGAGGCGCCGACACGGTTCCATGTGAAGATCGGAATGGCTTCTCCGGCGGACGGTTCGTCCATCACGCGCCTTTCTGCGATTCTTTGACTGCCAGGTAGATTCGGTCGAACGGTTCGGTCAGGTCGATCAGCTTGCGGAAGGGGCGAAGCGCCGCCGAAACGCGCGCCCTGGAGACTTCGGCGCGGAGAAGATAACGGATTCCGTCTTCTTCGACTTCCTGCCAGAGTTCCGGATCAGTCCGCCCGACGGCGCAGACTTCGTCGAGACGGGGCGAGATCGCCCCGGGGAGAGCGGTTCGTATCCCCGCCGGCATCGGGTCGAGGAGAAGGAGAAAAGGCGCATCGAGCGACGGAGTGCACGAAAGAAGAAGAGGCGAGTCGCTGATTACCGCTGCGACGGGCGTCTTTTTGTGCCTGTAAAGGGAGGGGGCAATCTGCTGCGCGCAGAGGAAGGAGCCGAGTGTTTCGCCGTAGAGGATTTCCTGAGCCCGATTGGCGTGGACCGGAACGGTACAATGGAACTCGATCGGATGTCCGCTCCGGTTCAGGACCAACAGTCCGCCGAGAAAACCCTGGGACGAGGTTTCCGAAACGGAGAGAAAGCCGAGATGTTCAGCGGGGTCTGAAGGGGAACTCGAACTCATATAGACGGATTACCGGCAGGTTTCTGATGAAAAAGCGGCCCCGTCGCACGAGGCCGCCTTTTCACTCTATCGGATGATTCGGGGAAAAATTTTATATCCGTCCCCTTTGGGCGGGGGTGACTGCCATTTTGGCAATACCGATTCCCTTCCTCTTTTTTCGGAATCGGATATAATGGGCGCGTAAAATTAGGGCTCAGTTCCTTTCGGAGGACGGCCCGGCCTCTTTGGCACAAATTTTGCAACAAGTACAGTCGATACGGTTCGGCCGGGACAGACTGTCACCGGCCGCAAATGAGAAACGTTTAGTTGAGGAGTTGATCAGATGGCGAAAAAAAAGTCGGATACGGCTTGTGAATGTTCTTGTGGAATGAAACTTCAGCCCCTGGGCGACCGTGTCGTGGTGCGCCGTGATGAGTCTGAAGAAAAGACCGCCGGCGGGCTCTTTCTTCCCGATTCGGCGAAGGATAAACCGGCGCGCGGCGTTGTCGTCAGCCTGGGAGACGGTCGTCTTCTTGATGACGGGACGCGTAGCCCGTTCACGGTCAAAGAGGGTGACCGTGTTCTCTTCCTTTCCTATGCCGGGGAAGAATTCAAGTTCGGTGACGAAGAGTACCTCCTGATGCGCGAGTCTGACATCCTCGCCGTGATCAAGTGAATTAAACCGGAACAAGCAGATATCCAGTAGAAATGTGAGGAGTGTAAAGAGTTATGGCTAAAATGATTGCGTTCGATCAGGATGCCCGCGACGCGTTGAAGAAGGGTGTTTCGAAGCTGGCCAAGGCGGTCAAGGTCACACTCGGTCCGCGCGGCCGCAATGTCATCATTCAGAAGAGCTTCGGTTCTCCTCTGGTGACGAAAGACGGCGTCACGGTCGCCAAAGAGGTTGATTTGGAAGATACCTACGAAAATATGGGCGCCAAGATGGTTCGGGAAGCCGCTTCGAAGACGAGCGATATCGTCGGAGACGGCACCACCACCGCGACCATTCTCGCCGAAGCGATCTTCGATGAGGGGATGAAAGCCGTTGTCGCCGGGATCAATCCGCTTCATCTCAAGAACGGGATTGATGCCGCGGTGGCCGATGTGACCGCGCAGCTCGCCAAGATGTCGACCCCGGTCAAGGGGAAGTCCGATATCGCCCAGGTCGGCGCTATTTCGGCGAACAACGATAAGGAGATCGGCGATCTCCTCGCCGACGCAATGGAGAAGGTCGGCAAAGACGGCGTGATCACTGTCGATGAGGGGAAGAGCCTCAAGACCGAGGTCGAATGGGTTGAAGGGATGCAGTTTGACCGCGGTTACCTTTCCCCCTATTTCGTGACCGATCCTCAGAAGATGGAATGTGTTCTCGAGAACGCCTATGTGCTTCTTTACGAGAAGAAGCTCTCGAACATCAAGGAGCTCATTCCGATTCTGGAAGCCGTGGTGAACGCAGGTCGGCCGCTCCTGATCGTTGCCGAAGATATCGACGGTGAAGCGCTCACGACCCTGGTTATCAACCGTCTGCGCGGGACGATGAAGGTCTGTGCGATCAAGGCGCCCGGTTACGGCGACCGCCGCAAGGCGATGCTCGAAGATATCGGAATTCTGACCGGCGGCGAAGTCCTCTTCGAAAGCCTCGGCCGTCAGCTCGAGTCGCTCCAGCTCAACGAGCTGGGAACCGCCAAACGGATCGTGATCAACAAAGACACGACCACCATTGTTGAAGGGGGCGGAAAGAGCGATGAGATTAAAGCCCGGATAGCCCAGCTCCGCCGTGAGATCGAAGTTTCGACGAGCGATTATGATAAGGAAAAAATGGAAGAACGCCTGGCGAAACTTTCGGGCGGTGTGGCCAAGATCAACGTCGGCGCCGCGACCGAAGCCGAAGTGAAGCAGATCAAAGCCCGCGTTGACGATGCGCTTCACGCGACCCGCGCGGCGGTTGAAGAGGGTGTTCTTCCCGGCGGCGGCGTGGCGCTTCTGCGCGCTTCGCTCAACGTCAAGGCTTCGGAAGAACTGACCGCTGATGAGAAGGCCGGTTACGACATTATTCTGCGCGCCTGCCGCGCTCCGCTGACTCAGATCGCCGCGAACGCCGGGAAAGACGGCGGGATCGTTGCCGAAAAGGTTTCGGAAGGAAAAGGGAACTTCGGTTACAACGCCCTGACCGATACCTACGAAGATCTCGTGAAAGCGGGTGTCATCGATCCGACGAAGGTTGCGCGTACCACCCTCCAGAATGCTGCCAGCGTTGCCGCGATGCTCCTGACCAGCGATGCGATCGTGGCCGATATTCCGAAAGAGGAACCGGCCGCGCCGGCTCCGAATCCGGGAATGTACTAATCGGCATCTGAGCTGAAAATTCGCACGGCCCGGAGGGGATTTTCCTCTCCGGGCCGTGTTTCTATTCCAATTGGACAGTTTGATTCGGCAGATTATTTTTGTTGTGGCGGTGCCGCCTCGGCGGAAGCCGAGGCGGCGGGATGCCCGTTTTGGGGAGGGGCCGGTTCCGGCTTGTCCGCCCCGCCCGCGAGAAGAGCGATCAGTATTCCCAAAAGGAAAACGATTACGACCGACAGCGTGATGACAATCAGAAGGTCGCGGCGGTTTTTCTTTTTTCTGTTCAGTCCGGATCTTTTTTGAAGCGCGCTTTTCTGTGAGTCGCGTGCGGCTTGCCGCAGAGCGTCTAGTTCATCGGCCGGAACGGGGGCGGGCGCCGGTTCGGCGGCGGGAGCGGAAACTGGAGGGACCGGGACGGGAGCAGACGCCGCTCCCAGTTCGGGGAAAATTTCACGCGCTTCCCGTTTCGGGGTCTGACGGCTCCAGACGACTGTTTCTCCGACCACACGGTGTTCGGCGATCCACTCTTTGATCACGCTCTTTTTGACCGGTCCGTACTCGCGGCCGTCTCCCCCCAGGATATACCAGTCGGCCGGTTCCGGCGCCGGTTGTTCGGGGACCGGCGCCGGCTGAGCCGCCGCGTCCGGTCCGGCACCGCTATCGGATTTATGGGAATGGGACTGGCGCGTACTCTCAAACGGAATTTGGAACCGAACCTTGCACTTCGGGCAGATTCCTATCTTGCCCGCCTGTTCGGCCTTGACGTTTAGTTTGTGCCCCTGGGGGCAGTAGCAACGAATTCCCATCTGACAGACTCCGATTTTTCGGTGACCACTGGCGTTACTGGTATTTTCGGCCATCCCGGTCGGAAAACCGAAAGGAAAACCGTTCCCGAAAGAATTTCAGTATTCCCCCTTCCAGTATAAAAGAACACGGAAATTTTGTCGAGAAGGAAGAAGGGAGAGGGAATTTGCCGGATAAAAGGGTGAACTTGAAAAACGAAGGAAAACAGATAGAATATATCGGTTAAGACAGGGACTTTATTCACCATTTAACACAGAAGGAATCTTGCGATGGCGGAAAATCTGGTTATTGCGCAGAGCGGCGGCCCGACCTGCGTGATCAATTCAAGTCTGCGCGGCGTGATTGACGCCGCCCGCTCGTATGGCGCGATCGGCAAAGTCTACGGCGCCTGTCATGGAATCGAAGGGGTCCTGAAAGAGGAGCTCCTCGACCTTTCGGCACAGCCGGAAGAAGAGATCGCCCTGCTGCGCTATACACCGGTCGCCGGGTCGATCGGAACGTGCCGCTATAAGCTTAAATCACACCAGAAGGAAGATTTCAAGCGCGTTATTGATGTTTTTAAGGCTCATAACATCGGCTATTTTCTCTATAACGGCGGGAATGACTCGATGGATACCGCGTACAAGATTGCCGAACTGGCGAAAGCCGAAGGGCTCGAACTTCGCGCGGTCGGCGTGCCGAAGACGATTGATAACGATGTCGGGGACTCAGAATTCAAGCTGGTCGATCACACCCCCGGTTACGGCTCGACCGCAAAATACTGGACACATACCGTTCAGTATGCCAACGAAGAGAACAGAGGCTCTTCTCCCGCCGATCCGGTTCTGGTACTCCAGGCGATGGGGCGGAAAATCGGGTTTATTCCGGCGGCTGCGCGGCTGGCCGACCCGAACCGCGAAATGCCCCTTCTGATCTACATGGCGGAATCTTCCGTTTCGCTCGAAGAACTGGCCGACCAGGTGAACGCCAAGGTCAGGGAGGCGGGCCGGGCTCTGGTCGTGGTCAGTGAAGGGTTCAATGTCGGTGATGTCGGAGCGGTGAAAGACTCGTTCGGACACACTCATTTCGGGGCGAGTAAAATCACCGTCGCCCAAACGGTTGTCAACTATCTGAACGGCAAAGGTCTTGCCGCCAAAGGGGCTGCGCGCTGTAATGTTGCCGGAACAGATCAGCGTCATTCGATGGCGTATGCTTCGATTGTCGATCTGGACGAGGCGTACGCGCTCGGGCAGAAGGCGGTCGAACTGGCGGCGACCGATCAGTCAGGTTACATGTCGACGATCCTCCGTCAGCCGGGAGCCGTTTACAGTGTCCGTTATGACAAGGTCCCTCTGAAGGAGGTGGCGAACAGTGAACGGACCTTCCCCAAGGCTTGGATCACTTCGGAGGGAAACGATGTGACCGACGATTTTCTCCGTTACGCCAAGCCGCTGATCGGTCAGGAGATGCTCACGCTGCCGATGGAAAACGGGATACAGCGTCTGGCCCGTTTCGCGCCGGTCTACGCGGAGAAAAAGCTTGCTCCCTATATGCCCGAAGCGGACCGCCGGCAGAGCGCGGGGGGTTGACAAAACGCCTTGATTTCCGACAATAAGCAGGTAGCGGCGGGAATCTTTTCCCGCCCCCTGACCCCCCCTATAGAGGGAGAGTGAAACTTGCCTAAAAGATTCGGTTCGGCGTGCGCGGTTTGCGCTTTTCTGGTTTGTCTTCTCTTTGCGGGAAATATTGATTTCCGCTCCCAAAATGCTTTCGCCGACGAGAATTTGGTCTCTTCTGAGGCGCTCCAGCCTCAGGAGACGGCAGCGGAGGCGGAAAACACCGACGAAACGGCTCTTTCCGGCGGCGAAGTTCCCGTCGGAGAAGAGACGAAGCGTATCGAAAAATGGATCCCCGACCAGAAGATAC
>ONWH01000267.1 GCA_900321495.1 uncultured Planctomycetota bacterium | reverse complement strand
TCCGCGGCGGCCGCGGCGTCGCCGGTCCCGCTGGACGCGAGTTCAATCCCGTGGTCGCTGGCGCGGCAGCCGTTCCCGGCGAAGAAATCATGGGATCTCCGAAGGACGTCCAGCAGTTCGGCGAGCGTGGTGATCCTGACGCCCCAGCGTTTCCCGAGGCGTTCGATGTACGCGGGGAATCCGGGCTTTCCAGCTTTCATTGCCGCATCGGGACGCCAGGTCGGACGCACGATCGTCCGGCCGACACTCTCGTTGACAACCTTATGATATTCAAGCGTGTCGGCAGGATCGTCGGTCGAACACATCACGCCGACGTTCATGCGTTTCAGGAGCGCCTGCGGCCGGCTTTCCTCTTTCGCGAGGATCTCGTTGACTTTTTTCCAGATCAGCTCGCCCGTCTCCGCGCTCAACAGTTCCTCGACGCCGAGGAACCGGAGGTCGAGATGGATCCACTCGTAGACCGGATTCCCGGCGATCTGATCGAAGACCTTCGCCATCGCGATGAACTTGTCATGCGGCGAAGCCTTACCGGTGATCTTCTCCTCCGGCACGCCCGTTTTCCGCAGGATTTCCCAGACATAATGGTCCGTGGCGGCGAAGAGCTCCCACGCATCCTTGAATTTTTCATTGCGCGCGATGGCCGCGACGTCGGCGTGGTTGTGCGGGTCGAGGATGGGAAGGTCTTTGACCGAAGCGAAGATACGTTTTCCGGTTTCGTTGGCGATAAGGTAGTCCTGACCTAGGAACATGGCAAATCCTTTCATTTATGACACAAAAGTCCGTTGATTTCAGGGAAATAATATACCTGAACTCCGTGAAAATACAAGCGGAAACGCATGTTTCTCCAGCGTATTCCGCACCTTATCCGGGGAAAGGGGCGAACTCAGAAGACCTGAACCGCCTCGCGGATCGGGACGATCCAGCAGCAGACGTTGTGAAAATCCGCCCGCGTGATACGGCGTTCTTCGGCAGTGTTCTGAAGCGGCGTCAGCACGACTTCATCGTTCTTGCGCGTGTAAACGGCAAAAAGATACTCCTTCTTTCCGCGGAGTTTCACAAGGACCGTGTCGCCGTCGCCGGGAGCATCCAGCCCGCGGAGCAGGAGACGCGTTCCGGGGGGAAAAAAACCGCTGCGCTTTTTGTCGACCTCGACCGCAAAGAAACCGGCCTGAACCGGCGAAGTGAAGGAGACGACGCGTTTGGATTTTTTCCTGATGATCTCCTCGATCGAGTCGATCTGGGGGTCAAAATCCTTCAGGTCATCCAGCTGAAGCAGCGGAGCCGGCACGTTCTGTGACGCACCATATCGTCCGGCATGTTTTTCGTGCAGGACGTAGGCGGGACTTCCGGCGGCTTTCGGTTCGGACGGATAGGCGGATTCTCCCGATCCCGGCTCCAGGAACTCCTGAATCAGGGGGTGCAGATTGTCCCACACGGTGGAATTGATCTTGCGGGTACGTCCGCTGAGCCAGTAGGCAACGGTCGTATGCGAGACTCCGACCGAACGGGAAAAACTGAGCAGGCTGCCGCATTTGTCGATCGCGGACTGAATGGCTTTTTGAATTGATTCGGTGATGACCATGGATGGATTCCCCTCTCGAATATGGAAAAGCAATCGGCCGGAAAAGAGCCGACCGGGAAAATATCGGGATTGTATCACTATACACCGATTTGAAAAAAGTTTCAAGTATTTTTCAAAAAAGAAATCAAAAACTTTCAATTTGTGTTCAACTCCGACAAAGGCTGATAAGTCGTCTTTTTTTTGCGATGCCGGGAAAAAAGCGGGAACTTTTTCTAAAACGCGGTGTCTATGCCAAATGCCGAAAGGACTCCCGCCGGACCATAATCCGGGCAGCGGGCCCTCCCGGCACCGTACCGATACCGTTTTTCAACACCGACCCATTTTGAGGAGATAGTTTGGCATGAGACAGGAAGAACTTCAGGAACTCCAAAGCAAAATCTCGGACGCGTCCGCGTTCATCCGCCCGCTCCGCACCGAAATCG
>ONWH01000275.1 GCA_900321495.1 uncultured Planctomycetota bacterium | reverse complement strand
TCGGAAAGGCCCCTTTTTACCGTCCCGACGATCGGCACGGCGGGAATCGCCGCGCGGCACTCGACCGCGGCGCGAAAGACCGCGTCGATTGTCCCGTCTGTAATACATGGACGCGCGGCATCGTGAATCGCGACATAATCGGTCTGCGGCGAGACGGCAGCCAGCCCGTTTTCGACCGAAAGGCACCTCTCGGCAGCACCGGGTACGACTTCAACACCGAGCCGCTCCAGGTCGCTCCGGAAATGGCCCCGGACCTCCCCGGCATCCTGGGGAGAAACGACCAGAATAATCTGAATCACGTCGGCGCGGCGGGCAAACTTTTCGGCGGACCAGAGCCAGACTGCCTTCCCGGCAAGCGGGACATAAGGCTTTTTCCCGCAAAACGACGCGGCGGGACGGCCGGTGCTGAATCGGGTCCCCTGCCCCGCAGCGGGAATGATGACCGCGAAATTCGGCATACGTGCTACTCCGTCATCACTTCCATGGAAATCTCGATCCGTCCGAACGGCGCGCTCACCTGCACGCCGCGGACCCGCGTACGGATCCGCTCGATTGCCTCGCGGGCAATATCGACCCCGACCTTCGTCTGATCCTCTTTTGAACCGGCCGAAGCTTTCTCCATCCGGCGCATCACCTCATCGGGAATCACCACGCCGGGAACCTCGTTCCCCATAAAAACCGCATTGCGGTAACTCGTCAGAGGCCAGACTCCGGCAATGATCGGAATCGGCAGCTCACCGATCTCGTCGAGGAAACGCAAAAGCGCGTCCGGATCGAAGACCGGCTGGGTAATCGCAAAGTGCGCGCCCGAATCGACCTTGCGGCGGAACCGGTCAATTTCACGCGCGCGGTTAAGCGCCGTCGGATCAAGGCCGACCCCGATCACGGCGTCTGTCGGCGGATCAATCGCGCCGCCCCCCAGATCGATCCCCCTGTTCAAACGCGTCTGCAATTCGCACAGACCGATCGCGTCTGTGTCGAAAACGCCGGTCGCGCTCGGGTAGTTCCCGAGTTTCGGCGGGTCTCCGGTAATAAAAAGGATGTTGCGGATTCTGTAAAGCGCACACGCCAGCAGCTCCGACTGCATCCCGATCAGGTTCCGGTCGCGGCAGCAGAAGTGCAGGATCGGTTCCAGGCCGACATCGTTTAATATCCGTTCGGCAACCGCCAGATTTGATATGCGTGATGAGGCGCGCGGCCCGTCGGGAATATTCACCGCATCGACGCCGAACCCGGCAAGATGCCGGACTTTCGTCATCGTCTCGTTCAGGTCATAGCCGCACGGGGGAATCAGTTCAACGGTCCGAATCCATTCCCCGCGGACAAGTTTTTCGGCAAGTTTCGTCCGCCCGGCCAGAGGAGACTCGTTCCGCTCGGGAACGGCCGGCTCGCCGTATGAAACGGTCTGCGCGCTTTGGCTCTTTGCCAGAGGACGCACCATTTTGGCGATTTCGGCGATGTGCTCGGCAGTCGTTCCGCAGCATCCGCCGATCCCCGCCACTCCCAGGTTGAGATATTCCATCGCGTATGTCGCGATATACTCGGGCGAGCAGTAGTAGAGCTGTCTTCCCTCAAACGGTTTGGGATACCCGGCGTTCGGCTGAACGACCAGGGGGAACTCGGCGATCTTCATCGCCGCCTCAACCGCCGGAAGCATTTCCGCCGGGTCGCGCCCGCAGTTCAGGCCCGCGGCGAAGGGAGGCCGGGGTGCGGCTTCAAGAACAGCGAAAAGAATCCGGAGTTTTTCTGCGAGGTCCTCGTCCCGTTCGGGAGGAACGAACGACAGCATATAGGGAATATCCCCCCCGCCGCGCCGGATCGCCCCGAGCGCCGCGGCCGCCTGTTCTGGCGTATGGATCGTCTCGAAGAGGACAAAGTCAACGCCCCCTTCCCGAAGGGCGGAGACCTGCTCGGCGAGAATCTCGGCGGCCTCGGAGGGAGCGTACTCATTCCCTCCGCCGGGGATCGGACCGACCGAACCGGCAACCAGTGCCGCCGAACGGCGTGTCCGGCTGTCGGGCTGGTCCGCCACGCTCCGCGCCAGAACCGCTCCGCTCCTGTTGATTTCGGCCATCTTATCGGCCAGTGCATACTTCTCCAGTCCGGCGCGGTTGGCTCCGAACGTGTTGGTGGTGATCACGTCGGCACCGGCGTTGATATAGGACTGATAGATCCGGCGGATCAGCTGCGGCATCGAGAGGTTCAGCTCATCGAAACAGCGGTTCGTGAAGATGTGGTTCCGATAGATTTCGGTTCCCATCCCTCCGTCGAAAATCAGGACCCCTTTCCGGAAAGGATCAAATTCTGTTCGCCCCATTTGACGGCCAGCCTCAATTTTCCACAGGATTAATCGGGACTCACGGCGAAACACAAACGCGCCCGACCCATGTACAACACACGCCGATGACCCGGACTTTCATTCGGATCATCGGCTTAAGTCTACCTGTTCCACCCTTCAAGTCAAGGGTGTGCGCAGGTGGCGGAAAGGCTTATCAATAGGTCGGGCTGCTCCGGCGGCTCGCCATCCGGGCCGGAGCCTTTTGCGGCGCGGCGGCGGGAGCCATCTCCGTCCGGGCCGGCGCGGTCGGTGCGGCGGCATAGGAACCGCGCGGCGAGGTCTGCGCCGCCGGTTCGCGGGACTGTCCCGAAATCATCCGCGCCACCCCTTCGTCCGAAACACGGACTCCCTCCGAGACCGAGGCGCGGTCCATATTCCCGTATTTCATCTCCTGAATCATCCGCTCGTTCTGCATCGACTGGCGGAAATGCGCGTCACTCCGCTGTTCCTCGTCCCGGTGCCGTTCGGCGAGGGCCATCTGAACCTTTTTGGCATTCGCCGGAAGCTGCGGAACCATAATGATAACCGGCTGAATGTCGAAGGGGATCTCCATCTTCACCTTCTCGCGTCCCTTCCCTTTGATCTCGACGTTGGCGGTATAGGCTTCATAGCCCCCCTTGGCATCGATGATCTTCCCCTTGTACTTCTCCATCAGCTTGAAGATTTCCGGATCCATTTCAGTTGTTCCGTCGGCGTTCGGGGTTCCGAACGAGTCGAAACTGCCAATTGTCACAAAACTGCAGTCGCGGTCGTGAAACTCCCACGCCTCAACTCCCTGCTTCCGGAGTGCCGCGCAGAGCGCCGCCGCCTTAACCCCTGCATCCTGGAACTCGGAACTCGACTTGTTCCATTTCGAGTCCCCCGCCGAGTCCTTATCCATGACCGATTTCCCGGCGAAGGTGGCGACCCGCACCGTGTACATCTTCGGATTCCGCAGGAGGCTGAATTTTGAGTCGGAATTGATCTTTTCAAGGAACGAGTCGACCACACCTTTCTGGGCGAAGTACTCTTTCGGAATCATCGGGTTCGGGACGGCGTGCGCTTTTCCGAGCGGACCGTAACCGGCGTACTCTTTATGGTTCTGCGCGAGCATCTCGAACTCTTTCATGACCATCTTGCTTTCAGGATTATTTTTCAGCGATTCCGGCTGCGTACGCTTCACCTTGGTCAGCGTTTCCTGCAGGGCCGGATCATCGGCCGAGGGGAAACTCCCGATCAGAACGGCGTAAACTTCCGGCGGCGCGGTCAGGTACTGATACGAGCGGTTCCCCCCGCCGAGTTTCCGCAAATCGTCGTCGTGATTGTCGTACCGGAACATATAGGCGGGAAGCTTGTACTTCTTTCGAAGTTCGTAAACGAGCCGGTTGGCGGTCTTCCGGGCCTCGGTTCCGGTAAACTTCGAAGCCATGATGAACCAAAGTCCGTCGGAATCGGTCAGCGGATACTCCTTGTTCGGTTCGGCTTCGACCCCGCCGACAGCACGGAAAAGATTGATCCCCTGTGCGGGCACACTCAGCGTGCCCGCACCGCAGAGGATAACCGTCATCAGGAAAAGAACCGACCATTTCGCTGTTCTGCTCATAAATCACCTTTCGGGTTGAAAGAGGCGCTCCGGCCGAACAGTCGGGAGAGAATCCGGCTGAAGGAACGCCTTATCCTTTATATCGGCCGTATCGGTTGTAACGATTAGTTAAAATAGAGAAAATTCTTAATTACTTGACCGAACAAAGCCCGCCGGATATAATTATATAATGGGTACGCGCCTCTCCTTACCGGGTGTTTCGGCACTTTTCACCAGGCCGGGCCTCCCTTTCCGAAAAGCGCTGTCATTCTGAAAAAACAGCCCTGCACAAGCCATGCCTTCAACCAAAGAAGAACTCGCCGCACTTCTTGCCCCGCACGGACAGGAACAGCTCCTTACTTTCTGGGACGAGCTCTCGCCGGAGGACCGATCCTCTTTGGCCGGGGAGATCCGCGCGCTTGACCTGCCCGGGATTGAAGAGCTCTACGCACGCCGGGGTGAACCCGCCGCGGCCGCGGCGCTTGCCGACCGGGCCGAGGAACCGACGGCGTTCCACCTAAGTGATCTGCGCGAACGGGCCGACCGTCCCCCTTATCCCGGGCGCGCCTTCGATCCGTACAAGGCGATCGCGTTGGGGGAAGAGGCGCTCCGTGCCGGCAAACTGGCGGCGGCGGTTGTCGCGGGAGGCCAGGGGACCCGGCTCGATTTCCCCCACGCCAAAGGCATCTACCCGATCGGTCCGGTTTCGGGTGCCACCCTCTTTCAGATCCACGTCGAACGGATCAGGGCGATGGCACGGAAATATCGGACCCGAATCCCCTTCTGCATTCAAACCAGTCCCGCCACCCACGAAGAGACGATCGCGTTCTTTAAAGAGAACCGCAATTTCGGTCTTCCCGACGAGGACGTTCTGATTTTCTGTCAGGGAACCGTCCCTTCGGTCGGCTACGACGACTGCAAAGTACTTTTAGCCGAAAAAGGGAAGATCGCCAGGAGTCCAGACGGGCACGGCGGGTTCCTCGCCGCGATCAATCTCCCCCAGACCGACTCCCCGTTCGAGCGGGTCCGGCGGACGGGGATCCTGTCCGAACTGCAGCGCCGCGGAATCGAAGAACTTTTCTACTTCCAGATCGACAACCCCGTGATCGATATCTGCAATCCCGAGTTCATCGGTTATCATCTGCTGGCGCAGTCGGAATATTCAAGTCAGGTCGTTCGAAAGACGGCGCCGAAAGACCGCGTCGGAAATATGGTGATGGTCGACGGCTCGCTTCATGTGATAGAGTACAGCGACATACCCGACTCGGCGGCCGAGCGGCGCAAGCCGGACGGTTCGCTCGCCATCTGGGCGGGGAGTATCGCCGTCTCGCTGATGAACGTCAATTTCCTCAAAGAAAAGGCCGGTTACGCCGGTTCTCTCCCGTATCACATCGCCAAAAAGAAGGTTCCCTACATCGTCACCGACCGCAATGCGTGCGATGAAAACGGCAACTCCCTCTTCGGTTCGAAAGTGAAACCCGACGCGCCGAACGCCGTCAAGTTCGAGAAGTTCATCTTCGACCTCCTGCCGCAGGCGAAAAATCCGATCGTGGTTGAAATCGACGGGAAGACCGGGTTCGCCCCGTTGAAGAATCATCCGCGCGAGCCGAAGGACAACCCGCAGATGGTAAGGCGGATGCTTATGGACCTCTATCGGCTCTGGCTGAGGAACCTTGGCTATACGATCGCCGACGATGTCGACGTGGAGATTTCTCCCCTTTTTGCCAACAGCGCGGCAGAACTGAAAGCGCGGCTTGACGCCGCGGGACGCTCTCCCGCCGACGGACCGATCACCGAATCGGGATATTGGCACCTGCAGCAAGACTGAATCAGGGACGACAGGAATGAAAGCAAAAACGTATATCACCATTGTTTCGGTTCTCCTATCGGCCGTTCTCCTTTCCGCCGGATGCCGGAAAAAGACGCCGGTTTTGGCCGAAGCCCCCGAGACACCGACCGCTCCCGCCAAAACCGCCGGCGGCGCGACGGAACTTTCCCTTGCCGACCTGGAAGCCGCGGGCGCGAAGTTCGTCTTTGAAGAGGACGGCAGACTCAAGTCGGCCGACTTCACCCAGGTCACGGAACCGGCGGCGTTCAGCCCGGACGAAGCGTCCCTATGGAAATCGCTGCGCGTTCTGCGCGGGAAAGGGACCCTCTCCGACACGCTCGCGCGGCAGATTCAGACCTGTTCCGACCTGACCGAATGTCTCTGGCTGGAAACGGTCATTTCTCCCGCGGGGCTTCATGCCCTCTCGAACGCCGGAAAACTCAAAAAGCTCCGTCTGACCGGCATGACCGCCGAACCGGAGGAGCTGCAGCCGCTTCAAAAGATCGCGCCGCTCGCCGAGCTTGACCTTTCGGCGGCGGTACTTTCCGATGAGGCGATGGGGGTAATCGCCCGGTTCCCGGCGCTGACCCGTCTGAACCTGTACCAGAACAAGATCGGAGATGCGGGGGTCGAAAATCTCCTCCCTTCGGCCGAGCGGCTCGTCTGGCTCAACCTGGACGACACACAAATCACCGATGCGGCCGGTCCGGCCCTGAGCCGGTTCAAAAACCTGAGATTTCTCCATCTCGGCCGCACGAAAATCACCGATGAAATCATCGACTCCCTGGCGGGGCTCAAGCGCCTCGAAACAATCCATGTCACACGGACCGGAATTACCGAAGAGGGAGCGGCGCGTCTGCGCGAAGCTCTCCCCGACACCCAGGTTATTTCGGCGGTGAAGGAGAATTAAAGAAGGAGAAAACATGAATGCGAAATTGACATCTCTCCGGCTCGTGCCCCTTTTCGGGCTCTGTCTTGCGCTCTGTGCCCCCCTGGCGGCGCTCACCGAGCAGGAAGTCCGCGAAGGATTCCGCCCCCTTTTCGATTCGAAAGACCTTTCGGACTGGGAGGGGGACGAGCGGATCTGGTCGTACGAAAACGGCGTGATCATCGGACAGACCGACGACGGCGCGCGCCGTCTGGATGCAAACACGTTCCTGATCTTCAAGAATGAAGTGCCGAACGACTTTGTCCTTCGGTTCGATTTCCGAATCACCAAAGAGGGGAATTCCGGAATTCAGTACCGGTCCTTCAGGACGCCGGAAGAGGGGAATCCCTACCGCGTGAGCGGCTATCAGGCCGATATCGACGGACGCGCCGAGTACACCGGGATGATCTACGGCGAGAACTTCCGCTGGAGCGTCGCCGAAAGGGGCTATTTCAACCGGATCGAACCGGGCCGGAAAATCACCACGCTGCTCTACACCGATTCGGAAAAGCTCAAAGAGGCGATCAACATTGAAGACTGGAACACCTACGAAGTGATCGCGGTCGGCTACACATTCATTCAGCGGATCAACGGACAGATGATGAGCGTGCTGGTCGATGACGACACAGAGAACCGCCGTGAAGGAGGCCTGATCGCGATTCAGGCGCATGCCGGTCCGCCCATGCGCGTCGAGTTCAACAACATGCGTATTAAAGAGGTCAAATAACTACCCAGCCTTTCACGGAAAAGAAAAATGAAACATACCGTTTTTTATGCTGTCCTTTGCGGGCTTTTCG
This sequence comes from uncultured Planctomycetota bacterium, assembly GCA_900321495.1. GTDB lineage: Bacteria > Planctomycetota > Planctomycetia > Pirellulales > Thermoguttaceae > RUG695. The sequence continues at coordinate 1,851 of ONWH01000275.1, read as the reverse complement.
CCTTGGCGTATTCTGTTTCGGCACAGGAGGAGGGATTCGTCTCTCTCTTTAACGGGCAGGACCTGACCGGCTGGACCGGCGATCCTGCGGTCTGGTCAGTCGAAGACGGCGCGCTGACCGGCCGGACGTCTGACTCCGGTCCGAACAAACTGAAATACAACACCTTCCTGATCTACGACGGCGGAGTTGAAATTCCCGAGAATTTCATTCTCCGGTTCGACATCAGGCTTTCCCGCGCCGGAAATTCCGGAATGCAGTACCGCTCATGGATCATGGAAGGGGACGAACCGTACCGCGTCAGCGGTTATCAGGCCGACTTCGACGGCGCGGCGACCTATTCGGGGATATGCTTCGGCGAAGGGTATCGCGGGATCATCGCCGAACGGGGAACGGTTTCCGAAGTCGACGACAACCATACCCCGCACTCCGTCGCGCGGTTCGCCGAAAGCGACACGCTGAAAGCGAATGTGAAAATCGAAGACTGGAATGCGTACGAGGTAATCGCACACGGCCACATGATGATCCATAAAATCAACGGTCAGGTGATGAGCGTGCTGTATGACCGAGACCAACAGATGCGCCGCACGACCGGGATCCTCGCAATCCAGGCGCACGCAGGTCCGCCGATGGAAGTTCAGGTCAGGAATGTCCGAATCAAAGCCGAATAGCGCCGCCGACCGTTCAGTCTGGCGCGTTTTGGACGCCGCAGCCGACCGCGGCCGGGAGGCGGTCCGTGTGATAGAGGACGCGGTCCGGTTTCTGGCTGACGATGCCGCGCTCGACGCGCGTCTGAAAGCCTTCCGGCACGAGTTCGCCGCGCTCACCGCCCTCCTTTCGTGGGACGAGCGGCTGGCGTCGCGCGCCGCCGACTCTGATGTCGGGAGCGCTCTGGAAGGAGCGGGGGAATACACCCGTTCGTCGCTCGAAACGATCCTGGCCGCGAACTTCTGCCGGCTGCAGGAGTCGCTCCGAAGCCTTGAGGAATTCTCGAAGCTGGCGCTCCCCGAAATGGCGCGCCGCGCCGAAAGGCTCCGCTACGCGTCATACACACTTCAAAAAGAGACACACGCCGTCTTCTCGGCGGCGGACCGTCTGGCGCGCCTTGCCGCCGCACGCCTCTATGTGCTGGTCACCGCCGGCATTTCGGACGACGACGTTGAGCAGATCGCCCGGGCGGGAACGGAAGTTTTCCAATTGCGGGACAAACAGGCGTCCGACCGGGAACTCTATCATGCCGGCCGGCGGCTGGCGGCGCTCTTCGACCGGCTGGCCGGATCGGGAAAGGTTCCGGTCCGTCCCCTTCTGATCGTCAATGACCGCGCAGACCTGGCAGTAGCGGTCGGCGCCGACGGCGTTCATGTCGGTCAGACGGAACTCCCCGTGCGGGAAGCGCGGCGCGTGATCGGCCCCGGAATGATTCTGGGCCTTTCGACCTCCCGGCCCGACGAAGCGCGGGAAGCGATTGCCGAAGCGGCCGGTCCGGCCCGGGTCGATTACCTGGGGGCCGGTTCGGTCTTCCCGACGGAAACGAAAACCGACGCACACGCTGCGGGACTCGATTATCTCCGTATTCTGAACGATCTTTCAGTTCCCGTTCCCGTCTTCGCGATCGGCGGGATCAACGCCGGGAATCTGCCGCGGGTCCTGGAAACGGGATGCCGCCGCGTCTGTGTCGCAAGCGCCGTGACCGGCCGTGCCGATATGGGCCGTGCGGCACAGGAACTTCACACAATCCTCACACAGAAAGAAGAGTGAGATGAAAAATTCTCTCTGGACCGTGCCGAATGTTCTGACCTTCGTGCGAATCGTCTCGTCGATCCTCATCTTTGCGGTTCTGCCGTTCGGCTGCTA
>ONWH01000276.1 GCA_900321495.1 uncultured Planctomycetota bacterium | reverse complement strand
TTCATCCCGGAGAATATAAAATGAAGATCAGGTCGGCCGTCACTCTTGAAACAGCGCTTCGAAGCCTCTCCTTCTGCGGTTTTCTCCTTCTCGCCGTCCCGCTTTTCGCGGGATCTCCCGAACCGATCGCCGAAATCTCCCCGGCCGACACGTTTCTGGCGCCGCGGGTTCTCTTCCCCGTCCGAGGGGCGGCTGTCTCGCCGTTCACCGCCGACGATCCGTCATTGCTGACAGACCCGCTGATACCGGATGTCCCGGCGGAAACCGAAACGCCCCCTGCCGAAGACCCCGCAAAGGCGGCGGCGCAAGATGAACCGGCGGCAAACCAGGGGCAGGCACCAAGCGGACCGCTCGCCGGGTTCGAACTCGAATCGGCGCCGCTCGCCCCCGCGCTGACGCAGAACGCCGCGCCCGCCGATCCGGCCGGTCTGCGCCGTTCAATTGACGAGCTCCAAGCCGAAATCGCATCGCTGCGCACCGAAATCAACAAGAAACAGGATATCCCCGATACCGCCAAAAAGTTCAGCGCCAAGGCAGGGGGGATGCTCGAGTGGGACACTGTAACCGTTGACCAGAGCCGGGAAAACAGCGCGTTCTACGGCGATATCGACAACGACTTCGCATGCCGTGACCTTCGGCTCTGGATTAAGGGGGACGGGTATGAGAATCTCAGCTACGAAGTCTGTCTGGGATATACCGGCTGTCTCTCGTTTAAAAATGTCATGCTTACGGCGAAGAATCTTCCGATTCTGGGGACAGCGCGCCTGGGTTATTTCAAGGTCGAGTCAGGTCTGAACTACGCCTCGAACGTCTATGACAACACGTTCGTCGACTGGGAATCGCTCGACCGCACATTCCAGGTCGGCCGCCGTCTCGGGCTTGCCTCGATCCACTACAACGAAGATAAAAGCCTCCGCTTCTTCACCGGCGCCTATACCGGATACAACCTCACAATCGGCGACGGCAAATACGCCAACGAGAACAGCGACAACGTCGGGCTCATCCTGAACACCCGCCTCACGGCCGTTCCGGTCTACGTTGAGGGGACGGGCGGCGAACTTTGCGAAGTCCTTCACCTGGGCGCCGGATTCCGCTGGGTCGATCCGGGACACGACTCGAAAACGGGCGCCAACCGCCGTACCTCGCTGCGGGCCGCGCCGGTCGACTGGCTTTCGGACATGACCCCGCTCCTGTCCGGGTCGATTGACACCAATTCATACACCGTTACGAATATTGAAGCGGCGTGGCAGAAAGGACGGTTCGGGATCATCGGGGAAGGCCATATCGGAACTTATAACAATTACGACAACGCCTACGGTGTCTCGACGACCGCCCGTCTTCTCTTAACCCCCGGCGCGTATCAGAAATACAGCAAAGATGGAGGCTGTTTCGCCGGGATCGCCGTTCCGTCGAATATGCGGTTCATCGACTATGAAAACTGGACCTGTCTCGAAGGAGGAGGCGTCTGGGAAATCGCCGCGCAGTGGGGGTGGACCGATCTGGATATGCTCCGCGACACGTCAATTCCCGCTGTCTACGGCCGAATGAACCAGTACACCGTTGCCCTAAACTGGTACTGGAACCCGCAGACCCGCTGGGGGATCAACTGGATCCACGCCAGACCGATGGCCGCTTCCGGCGGGGCAAACGAGATAAGTTCGGCGCTAAACACCCTCGCCTGTCAGCTTCGATTAACTTTCTGACTGGTTTTCCAAAAAAGAACACCTCTTTTATAGGTTTTCATTAACGTCTCCTTGCCGGTTTTACCGATTACAGGGGTCAAGCAGATGTTTAGGTCCGAAAATTCGGTACGTTTCGCCAAATCGGCATAATCGGACCACACCGTTTGACCAATGACCGAACAGGAAGTTCGGCCGACAACCGGATGGCAGAATTATCATCCGAAAGGAGATTGTTGTGAAAAGGACTTCATGCAAACGTCTCACAAGAAAAAGAGTCAGCCGCTCTCTCGGCTGCTGCCTGGGCATTCTTCTCAGCGGTGCGCTTCTTCACTCCGCGCAAGGGCTGGAGATTCCTGATGCGAACGGAGTCCCTTCCTACTGGACGGAAAGCGCTGCGGCTTCACCGGCGGGTTTCGAGTCGGTTTCCGCGGAGGAAAACGCGTCGCTGTCAGCAGAAAGCGCTTCTGTTCTGCGCTCAATCGATGAACTTAAACAACAGGTCGAATCGCTCCAGGAACAAATTGGCAAAAAGCAGAACATCCCCGACACGCTGAAAAAATACGGCGCACAAGCAGGGGGATTCCTCGATCTGGACAGTGTGACCATTACCCAAAGTGAAGAAAACAAAGCACGCTACAGCGATATCAATAATGATTTCGCCGTACGGGACCTCTGGCTGTGGGTTCGCGGTGAAGGATACGGAAACATCGACTACGCGGTCATGCTTGCATTTCCCGGCAGTCTCGCGTTTCGTGACGTGGTTATCAATGTCAAAAATCTTCCGATCCTCGGTACGGCGCGTATCGGCTACTTCAAGGTTGAATCGGGACTGAACAATGAGCAGTTTGTCTACGACAACACGTTCGTCGACTGGGAGTCCTGCACCAGGACATTTATGGCCGGCCGTCGGCTCGGGGTTGCCTCAATCCATCACAACGAAAATAAGAGCATGCGTTTCTTCGCCGGCATTTTCACGGGACAGAACCTTGCAATCGGCGACGGAAAGCACTCTAACGAGGACAACGATAATCCCGGAACCATCCTAAACACCCGCCTTTCCGCAATTCCGATCTGTGCGGAAGGGGCAGGCGGTGAAATCTTCGAACTTCTCCATCTCGGCGCAGGTTTCCGATGGGTGACCCCCGGAAAAGATTCCGTCACCGGAGCGACACGCCGAACCGCCCTTGGCGCGGTTCCGACCGACTGGCTCGCCGATATGCCTTCTCTCCTGGCCGGGCAAATCGACTCGAACTCCTACACGGTCACCAATATCGAAGCCGCGTGGCAGCACGGGCAGTTCGGGATCGTCAGCGAAGGGTACGTCGGCTCGTTTAACGGCTACGACAACGCCTACGGCGTCTCGACAACCGGGCGGTTTCTCCTGACCCCCGGTGCGTATCAAAAATACAACAAGGTCAACGGCTGCTTCGGGGGGGTGGCCGTCCCGGCAAACATGCGTTTCGTCGACTGCGAAAACTGGACCTGTCTCGAAGGTTGGGGCGTCTGGGAGCTCGCCGCGCAGTGGTCATGGACCGACTTGGACATGCTCCGCGACGCGCCGGTCGCCGCGAACTACGGACGGATCAACCAGTACACCCTCGGGGTGAACTGGCATTGGAATCCGCAGACCCGCTGGGGGCTGAACTGGATCTATGCCAAACCGGTCAGCGGTTCCGGGGGAACGACCGAATCTTCCTCCTCCCTGAACACGATCGCCGCCCAGGCGCGCATCACGTTCTAAAACGCGAAATTTTCCCTTCTCCGCCGACCGAACGGTCGGCTTTTTTTATCTCTGTTCCGATTCTCTTTCGATGAAGATTTTTAACGGAAAGTCCGATAAAAAAGAATAGGTAAAATATTCCGTTTTCGGAATCGTTGCCGGTCGGTCAAAGTTTAACCTTGCCAAGAATATGCACCGCTCTCTCCGCTCGAAAATGCCCGTCACGACCCGCTCGCCTTTCCCAGGTGCGCTGCGGAGGCTCTCTGTCTTTGCACTGATCGCGGGAATCGTTCTGTCTTCAGGGGGGGTGCGTGCCGCGAACTCATCGATCCGTCAGGCGGCGGCCGCCCAAGCCCCTTTTTCGGAAGCGGACATTCAGCCGGAAAATCAACCCTCAACGACCGCCGGATTCGAGCTAGAATCGGCGCCCCTGTCCCCCGCGCTGACCGAAAATGCCGAGCCGAGCGAACAAGCCGACCTGCGCCTCAAAATTGACGAACTCCGGACCGAAATCGACGCGCTCCAAACCGAAATCAAAAGGAAGCAGGACGTTCCCGATACCAGAAAAAAGTTTTCGGCCCGGGTCGGCGGGATGCTCGAAATCGAAACCGTCGCGATTGATCAAAGCGATGCGAATCAGGCGATCTACGGGGACATCGACAACGACTACGGGTTCCGCGACGTCCGGGTCTGGGTCAAGGGAGAAGGATACGAGAATCTCAGCTACAACGTAACCCTCGGCTTCACCGGAAGGCTCACCTTCAAAAATGTCATGCTCACCGCCGAAGACCTGCCGGTTTTGGGAAAAGCCAGTATCGGCCATTTCGATGTCGAGATGGGGATGGGGTATCTGGAAAGCACCTATGACTACACGCTCGTCGAAGAGGACACCATTAACACCGCGTTCAGTTTCGGACGCCGTCTCGGAGTCGGTTCGGTCCACTACGGCGCCGATCAGAACATCCGGCTCTTTACCGGTGTTTACACCGGCAAGCCTCTTTCGATCGGCGACGGCAAATCCGCCAACGAAAACTGCGATAACGTCG
>ONWH01000278.1 GCA_900321495.1 uncultured Planctomycetota bacterium | reverse complement strand
TTTTCATCTTTTGCGACCAGATAGCACATTTAACGCCTCCTCAAATTCCGTTATGTAGCGGAGCTTTCCGTTGGGCGTGGCTGAAATCCACCGGCTGGAGGCCGGTGGTGCGTTGTTTGAGTATTTCAGCTCGCCGGTTCTGGCGGCGGGGCTCCCCCCCCGTCTGGAGGACGGGGGTTCCCTTCGCCGCCGCGTGGCGGGAAGGCGTGGGGTGTAATCGGGGCTCGGGGTGGTGCGGGGAGGGGTGCGGCGGAGCTTTCCGTTGGGCGTGGCTGAAATCCCCCGGCTAGAGGCCGGGGGTTCCCTTCGCCGCCGCGTGGCGGAAGAGGGGTTTCAGGAGGTAGGCCAGGGCGGGGAGCGGGTCGGCCGCGCTGAAGACCTGGCCGTGAAAAAACGGATTGAACCAGTTCGGCTTCGTCTTGAACCGGCACGGCGACTTGACGAACCATGCGCAGTCGACCAGAAACCGGCGCGTGACGACGTTCTTCCTGTAATCGGTGTAAACCGTGACCGGCATGCCGAGCGCGTCTTCCAGAATCTGACGCGCCACGTCGATTCCCGCCAGGAACGCGATCTTCGCCGTCGCGGCGATCCGCGGATTGATCTCCATGATCCGGACCGAACCGTCCCGCGGGTCCTCGATCAGGTCCAGGTCGGCGTAGCCGGTCCAGCCGAGTTTTTCAAGGAGTTTAACGCAATCGGCAATCAGGTCGGGCCGGTCGATTGTCACGTTGCAGCACGAGGCGCCGCCGCCGACGGGATACCAGCGGGGTTTGCCGTAGATGACCGCGCTTTTCACCTGACGGTCACGGCCGATGTAGACGTCGCACGTGTATTGCGTGCCGGTCTGCGGTATGTACTCCTCGACCAGCATCGGGCCGAACTCCCTGACCGCCTCGGGATAGTACCGTCTCAGCTCCTCCTCGGAATCGAGCCTGCGGAATCCGACCGCCCCGTAACCGTACCGCGGTTTCATCGCCGCGGGATAGGCGTCGACCGCCCGGGCGATCTCGTCGACGTCGTCCGAAACGGAATACGTCCGGGGACAGGGGATCCCGTTCTCCTGACAGACGAGCATCGTCCGCTGCTTGTCGTCGATCCGGTCGAAGACCTCGCCCCCCTCGACGGCGATGCGGGCGTACCGGCTCAGCGCCTCCCTGTTTTTCGCCAGAAGACGCGCGGTGCTGTCGGTCAGGGGAATGACCAGGTCGTAATGCTGTTCCTCCAGAATGCCGGTCAGACCCGCGAGATACTCCTGCTGCTGAAACGCCCTGACCGGAATGATGTGACGCCTTGCGCGGTACCGCGAGACCGCGCCGGGATCGAACCGCGACCGGCTGACCGTGCCGACGGCCGCGCCCAGACGGTGATACGCCTCGAGAAGCGGCAGCGACTGCACTGTGTGGCAGTCGAGAAGGAGAACGCTCGTGCCGCTGAACGGTTTCGGTGCCGCGCCTGTTTTCATGGAACGAAGTTAACCGCGGCCGACGCGGTTCGGGAAAGGAGGGTTCAGCGCCGGCCCCGGCGGAGGTTCCGGAAGGGACGGAGGAACTTCTTTGTCAGGTAGACCAGCGCGGGAACCGGGTCGCTCGCGGTGAAAATCTGGCCGTGAAAAAACGGATTGAACCAGTTCGGCTTCGTCTTGAACCGGCGCGGCGATTTGACGAACCACGCGCAGTCGACCAGAAACCGGCGCATGATCACGTTCTTTCTGTAACCGGTGTAAACCGTGACCGGCATGCCGAACGCGTCTTCCAGAATCTGACGCGCGAAATCGATTCCCGCCAGGAACGCGATCTTGATGCTCCCGCAGATCCGCGGGTTCACCTCCATGATCCGGACCGAACCGTCCCGCGGGTCCTCGATCAGGTCCAAGTCGGCGTAGCCGCGCCAGCCGAGTTTTTCCAGAAGATGCACCGAATGGGCGATCAGGTCGGGCCGGTCGACGGTGATGTTGCAGCACGACGAACCGCCGGCCACGGGATACCACCGCGGCTTTTCGTAGACGAACGCGCTTTTCACCTCTCCGTCCCGGCCGATGTAGACGTCGCACTTGTACTGCGTGCCGGTCTGCGGAATGTATTCCTCGACCAGCATCGGGCCGTATTTCCGCACCGCGGCGTCGTAGATTTTTTCCAGCTCCCCGCGCGAGCTGACCTTGTGGAACCCTTTCCCGCCGCTTGCCACACGCGGCTTGAACGCCGCGGGATACGACTCGACCGCCTCGAGCGTCTCGTCGAGCCGGTCCGAAACGGTGTACGTTTTTGGACAGGGGATCCCGTTCTCACGGCAGAGGCGGAGCGTGGCCAGCTTGTCGTCGGCCCGCGCAAAGATATCCGGGTCGGCCGCCGCGATATGCGCGTACCGGCTCAGCGCCTCTTTGTGCGCGGAAAGGAGCCGCGCGCTGTCGTCGGCCAGGGGGATGACCGCGCCGTAATTCCCCTCTTTCAGAATCTCGGTCAGCCGCGCAAGGTATTCCGCCTCTTCGAACGGCTTGAACGGAACGATGATGTGCCGGTTTCCGTACCGCGAAACCGCGCCGAGATCGGATTTCTTCAGGCCGACCGTGTCTGTCACACACCCCAGCCCGTGAAGCGCCTTGAGCATCGGCAGGGACTGGAGCGAATTGCCGTCGAGAAGGAGTACCCTCCTGCCGGTAAAGTCACCGGGGTTTTTCTGGCTCTTGTTCATTCGGCGGGTCGCGGCTGCGCGGCGTTCGGTTTGTATTTCAGGATTCGGGTTCCGGCACGGCGAGGTCCCGCGCGGGGAGGATTTTCAGCCCCTTCGCTTCCCGGTACCGGGCGGCATGGGCGCAGATCCGCTCAAGCGCGTCGAGGCATTCTTCGCGCCGCCGGTTCAGCTGCCAGGGATGGAACGAAAACGTGAAAACGCCGTTCTCCTCAACCGCACGGTCGATCCCTTTGCTGAGCCGGCGCGCCCGCTGCGCCGCGGTCACGTATTTCGAAATCCCGAAGTAGCCGGGGAAGAAGGTCGACGTCGTGATCTTGGTCAGCCCGCCGGCGCAGCGGACCGGCGCGAAACAGGCGGGCCGGAAGCAGAACCGCTCGTCCGTCCATTTGCCGAGCCCCGTCGCGATCTTCCGGGGCCAGTCGCGGAGCCGGATGTCGAAACTCGGGATATACGGTTTGCCGAACCGGAACCATTCGAGCGATTCCTGCCGGTAGACCCTGTAGCCGTATTCGGGCAGTATCCCGGTGTACTCGACGTACTGCGAAGGGTAAACGAACGTCTCCGGGGTCAGGTTCCAGTCCCGCGCCGCCTCGGCGCACGCTTCGAGCTCCATGCGGAACCGCTCTTCCGAAACCGAACCGGCGCCCAGGTAGATGTGCGTGAATGTGTGGCAGCCGATCTCGTGCTTCGTTTTCGCACTTAATATCCGCTCGATCAGGCGCGGCGCGTAAAAGTGTTTCGCGCGGGGCGAACCGAACGGCGGGGGCGCGTACCAGTCGCCGGTAAAAAAGGGGTCGGCGCGGTTGAACCGCGCCAGCCGGCCGAAGTCGAACGGGCGGGTCAGCATGAGCGCGCCGACCGTCGCCCAGGTGACCGGAATCTCCCAGCGGTCGAAGAGCGCCAGAAGGCGTTCGACCGTCTCGCCGGTCCCCTCGAAAAGCGCGTCCCGCGCCGGGTCGTCCGGCACGCGCCGGCCGCTCCAGGCCATTTCGAAGTCGGCGTTAATACAGAGGATTCCCGGCATGTCCGCGAAACTGTTCGTGGCGTCTTCTGGAACGGGGGAGACGGTTCGGAATCTCCCCTAAAATTGCCGTTTAAGAAATTCCGTCGGCGACAAT
>ONWH01000281.1 GCA_900321495.1 uncultured Planctomycetota bacterium | reverse complement strand
GTGGTTCCCGAAGGGACGCCCCGAACCACGCTCTTCGAGATCATGGAACGGGGCTACGACGACGGAATCGACGCCTATCTGGCACGGGAGGAGGGAAAGTTTCACCTCTTTAAAATGAACCTGGCCGACGGTTCGGCGGAACAGCTGACATTCGGGCCGGACGACGATTTCGATCCGGCGGAACTCCCCGACGGCGATCTGATCTTCATGTCGACGCGGCGCGGGAGTTTCGCCCGCTGCACCGGCAATTACGAACCGGTCGAAACGGCAACGCTTCACCGCCGTATGAAAGACGGCACGGTCAAGCCGCTCTCGTGGCACGAGACGAACGAATGGAACCCCTCGGTTCTGGAGGACGGACGCGTCATCTACACGCGCTGGGATTACGTCGACCGCGAAGCGGCGCGCTTTATGAACCTCTGGGTCACGAACCCCGACGGCACCGGCGCGAAGGCCCTGTTCGGAAACTACACGACCAAAGTCGTCGCCTCGCTCCAGGCGAAACAGATACCCGGCTCGAACAAGATCATGTTCCTCGGTTCCGGCCATCATATCGCGGTCGGCGGGCCGCTGGTCATTCTGGACCCTTCGAAACTCCGGTTCGATCCCGAAACGCGCGAGGACACGCTCGACTGCCTCGAAGTGATAACGCCCGAAATCGGGTTCCCCGAAACGCCGGTTCCGGACTCGGACAGAAACGAGTATTACGTTTCGGACCACTACTACTACAGCCCGTACCCCCTTTCCGAAGACTTTTACCTGACCGCCTACAGCCACGACCCGAACGGCGGGTATCTGGCGCATAACAATTACGGGTATGTCGGCTCGTGCGGCGAGTCGTACTCGGCGGGCAAACTCGGCCTCTATTACCGCGACCGGTTCGGGAACCTCGAACTGATTTACGCCGATCCGGATACCGGCTGCCGGTACCCGATCCAGATCAAGGCGCGGCCGAAACCGCCGTCCGTCGCTTCGCAGCTGCCGAAAACCGAACCCGCCGAAGGGACGTTCGCGCTTTCCGACATTTACGACTCGATCGAGCCGCTTCCGAAAGACCGGCCGATCAAGGAGCTGCGCGTCTTCCAGATCCTGCCGCACTGGCCAGACTACACGAGCGGCGTGCCGCGTCTGGGCAAACCGAACTCGGCGAACGGCCGGGCGCTTCTCGGAACGGTTCCGGTCGAAGAGGACGGCTCGGCCCATTTCCGGGTTCCCGCCGGGAAACCGCTCTATTTCCAGGCGGTCGACGCCGACGGGAAGGCGGTGCATACCATGATGAGCGAAGTCTATCTCCAGCCGGGCGAAAACCGCGGCTGCGTCGGATGCCACGAACAGGTTCAGACAGCTTCGGAAAATTTCCCCGCGCAGAAGAAGGCGTTTCTGCGCGCGCCCGATGCGCTCACCCCCGGGCCGGAGGGGACCGCGCCCTTTTCGTTCCCGCTCTATATACAGCCGATCCTCGACCGCGTGTGCGTCTCGTGCCACAGCGGCGAAGAGGGAGGAATCAGGCCGGATCTGCGGGGGATCGTCGAAAAGGGCGTTTTTTCGAACGCGTATAACAACCTTACCGAATACACCCGCTGGTACCAGTGGGGCGGAGACACCATCGCGCCGATCGCCTCGCGCCCGGGCGAGGGGGGCGCCGACATGTCGCGCCTGACCGAAATCCTGGACGACGCCGACCACGGCGGAAAGATCGGCCTTTCCGACGAAGACCGCCGCGCGCTCTATCTCTGGATGGACGCGAACGTGCCGTTCTACGGAACCGCCGAGTCCGGAACGCGCGCCGCCGAACTGGAAGGCAGGCCGGTTGCGATGCCGCCGGTGCAGTAGGAGAAAAAACCGGCCGCGTTCCGCCGAAACGCTCCATTCCCCGTCTCTTGCCCTTTTCGCGCAGTTGACAACAGGGCCGCGATCCTTACAATCTAGGGGAACGGCCCATTGGTTTATTGACGGCTTGGAAAAGGTATTTTCGGATGAACATAAGACGCTTTTTCGTTTTTCCTGTCGGTCTGCTCCTGGCGGCGTTTCTCTGTTCGGCGGCCTCGGCTCAGGAAAAGAACGCGTGGCCCGAAGACTGCCGGGTCGGAATGTTTCTCCATTTTCTGCCCGGGGGCGAAACCGCCGACCGGATGCAGAAGGAGTTCCAGGTCGAACGCCTCGCCGACCAGATCGTTCAGGCGGGAGCCGATTATTTCGTGCTGACCATGTATCAGAACTCCGGCTGGTTCAACGCGCCCTCGGCCGTCTACGACGGGGTGACCGGCTACAAGGAGAACGAACGCTGCTCGAACCGCGACATCATCATGGAAATGGCCGACGCCATGGCGCGGCGCGGGATCCGGTTCTTCGTCTATGTGACGGGTCAGGTGCCGAACCGGGACGCGCGCGCCCAGGAAGCGTTCGGACTCGAAACCGGGCCGGAAGACCAGATCATCACCCCCGAATTCGCGCTGAAATGGGCCGAAGTCTTCCGCGAGTGGTCGCTCCGTTACGGAAAGAAGGTCTCGGGCTGGTGGGTCGACGGGTGCTATGAGTGGTGCGAATTCAACGACGAAATCGCCGAAATCTACCGCGCCGCGCTCCGCGCGGGGAACCCTGACGCGGTCGTCGCGTTCAATCCCGGCGTGAAAAGGGACGAGTGGAAGACGTCCGACTTTACCGCCGGGGAGATCACCGATCCGTTCGCCGAAAAGGAGTTTGCCCCGAAAAACGCCGGCGGGCAGAAAGAGCACATTCTCACATACCAGGGGAGCTCGTGGGGCGGTGCGGTGCCCCGCTTTTCCGACGACGAGTGGATCGCCTGGGCCGGGCCGGCCGTCGGGGCCGGGCTGGCGCTGACCATCGACACCGGGCTGACCGCCGGAAAGGGAACGCTCGGGCCGGGCGAGTTTTCCCCGGCGTCGATCGCGCAGATCCGCGCGGTCACCGACGCGGTAAACGGCCGGACGCCCGCCGACTCGTTCCGCCGGACGGTCGAGTATGACTGGCTTCGTCAGGAAATCGCCGCAGGGCGCTCTCTCGAGTCGCCCGAAGCGCTTGCCGCGCTCTGCGAACGGACCGAGGCGCTCCTCGACAGGCTTCGGGAGGAAGAGCTGGCTGAGCCTGAAGCCGCCGATTCCCTGCAAAAGGCGGTCGGCGCCGCGAGGGCGGACGCCCCCGCCACCCTGTCGCCCGACGAAATCAAGACGCGGTATCTGACGCTCCGCTGGCGGGCGCGGGAAGTGATTTTCGAAAACCCGCTTGTCAAAGAGATTCCGATCGTCTTCCTGAAAGCCGACCGCTACATCTGGCAGCTCATCCACGAATACCTTTCGTATTACTACAACTTCACCAACATGGACGGCGGGGAGCTGATGATTCTGAAAGACCCGGGCCGCTCGTTCGAAGCCGAATCGATCACCGCCGGAAAATTCCCGCGCGGCTCGTTTTCAACCCCGTCCCTTTCGTATGACGGCAAAACGCTCTATTTCGCGTTCGCCGACTTCTCAGAAACGGTTCCCGAGGGGGCCCCGTACAAATGCCTCTATGAAATGATCGAGCGCGGGCACGACGACGGTATCGACGCGTATCTGCAGCGGGAAGAAGGAAAATACCACCTCTTTAAAATGGACCTGGAGACGGGCCGTGCCGAACAGATCACGTTCGGGCCGGACGACGATTTCGATCCCGCCGAACTCCCCGGCGGCGGCCTGGTCTTTATCTCGACCCGGCGCGGCGGTTTCGCCCGCTGCACCGATCCGTTCGAGCCGGTCGAAACGGCCACGCTTCACCGGCTGGACGAAGACGGTTCGGTGAAAACCCTTTCGTGGCACGAGACGAACGAATGGAACCCTTCGGTTCTGAGCGACGGACGGATTCTCTACACACGCTGGGACTACGTCGACCGGGCCGCCCCCCGGTTCATGAACCTCTGGGTCACGAATCCGGACGGGACCGGCGCCAAGGCGCTTTTCGGCAACTACACTGAAAAGGTGATCGCCTCGCTCCAGGCGAAAGAGATTCCCGGTTCGAACAAGATCCTCCTTCTCGGTTCGGGACATCATCTGGCGGTCGGCGGCCTGCTGGCGATCCTCGATCCGTCGAAGGTGAAATACGACCCCGAAACGTCCGAAGACACACTCGACTGTCTCGAAGTCCTTACGCCGGAACTCGGGTTTCCCGAAACGCGGGTCGAAAACGCCGACCGCTACCTGCTCCATGTTTCGGAACACTACTATTACAGCCCCTGCCCGCTTTCCGAAGACTTCTATCTGACGGCATACAGCCACGACCCGAACGGGGGCCAGCTCACGCACAACCGGTGGGATCCCGGATCCTGCGGCGAATCCTATTCGGCGGGAAAACTCGGAATCTACTACCGCGACCGGTTCGGCAACCTCGAGCTGATATACGCCGATCCGCGGATCAGCTGCCGCAACCCGGTCCAGGTCAAAGCGCGGCCGAAGCCGCCGGTGATCGCCTCGCAGCTTCCGGCCGAGGCGCCCGCCGAGGGAACGTTCGTCCTTTCGGATGTCTACGACTCGCTCGTGCCGCTGCCGAAAGACCGGCCGGTCAAGGAGCTGCGCGTATTTCAGATATTCTCGCACTGGCCGGAATACACAAGCTGCGTCCCCGCGCTCGGCGTTCCCTACGCGGCGAACGGACGCGCGCTTTTGGGAACGGTTCCGGTTGAAGAGGACGGCTCGGCGCACTTCAAGGTACCCGCCAACACGCCGCTCTATTTCCAGGCGGTCGACGCCGACGGAAAAGCCGTTCACACGATGCTGAGCGAAGTCTATCTCCAGCCGGGCGAAAACCGCGGCTGCGTCGGATGCCACGAGCAGATTCAGACCGCGTCGGAAAACTTCCCGGTCCAGAAGAAGGCGTTTCAGCGCGCTCCGAGCGTGATCACCCCCGGTCCGGCCGGAACCGCGCCGTTCTCGTTCCCCGTGTTCGTCCAGCCGGTGCTGGACCGCGCGTGCGTTTCGTGCCACAGCGGCGCCGAGGGCGGCGTTCAGCCCGACCTGCGCGGCGTTGTCGAAAAGGGAGAATTCTCCAATGCGTATAACAGCCTGACGAAATTCACCCGCTGGTACGAATGGGGGAACCATTCGATCGCGCGCGTCGCATCGGCACCCGGCGGCGCCGGAGCCGATCAGTCCCCCCTGACGGCGGTTCTCGACGACGAAAACCACGGTGAAAAGATTTCCCTCTCCGACCGGGACCGCCGCGCGCTCTATCTTTGGATGGACGCGAACGTGCCGTTCTACGGCACCGCCGAAAAAGAGACCCGCGCCGCCGAACTCCGCGGCGAGCCGCAGAAGATGCCGCCGCTCTGACGCGGAATTGACCCATTGAACCGAGCAGAACGATGATGAAACTTACATCCCTAACCTTCGGACTGACCGCGATTCTGGCGATGTCCCTCCTTGCCGCCGCGCCGGAAAAGAAAGCCGATGAAACCGCGCCGCCCGTGGCGCGCGGTTTCCGTCTTCTCTCCGACAGGGAACTCGCCGACGGCTGGCTCCTGCTGTTCGACGGAAAAACCTTCTTCGGCTGGGAAGCCGAGCCGCTCATCGACCGCCGCCCGCTCGGCGTCCCCGACCCCAAAATCGCGATTGCGCGGGGCAAGATGACGATCGAGACCGAGATTCCGATCCGCGTTCGAACCCTCTTCACGCCGGTCTTTCCGTGGTCGCTCGAATTCAGCTACACAAGCGGCGACGGCCTTGAAGCGGAACTGCTGATCGGCGTTCCCTCCGACGAAGGGGGAAAGACGGTCGCCCGGCTGGTTGAGATTCCGCTCGAACCGGCCGCCGAGCCGAAAACCGTCACCTTTAGCGCCCCGGCGCTCAATGCGATGACCGTCGACGGATACGCCGAAGAGGTTCCCGAGACGGTCGTCGCCGAAAAGGGCCTGACCCTGGTCATGACCGCCGGAAAGATCGAAATCTCCTCCTGCCGTTTCCGCCAGAAAAAGACGCCGCTCTTCGACGGCGAATCCTTCGCCGGATGGAAACCGTCCGGCGATATTGACGCTTCGATTTCGGATGATACCATCCATATCACCGGCGGGCCGGGATGTCTCGAATCGGAAAATCTCCTTTCGGACGGCGTCGTTTCGTTCTCGTTCCGCGAGAACGTCTCGCCGTGCAACTCCGGTCTCTTCTTCCGCACGGTTCCCGGCAGCAGCATGGACGGCTACGAGTGCCAGATGAACAACGATCCCCCGGAAGAGGACCGCGCGAAGTTCCTGGGGAACGATACCGGGAGCATCTTCCGCCGCGCGGCGGCGCGCCGCGTTGTCGCCGACCCGGCCGACTGGACGGCGGTCACCCTGATGGCCGACGGCTCCTTCTTCCGCACCTGGGTCAACGGGATCCCGACCCTCCTCTGGACCGACGACCGGAAACCGGACCCGAACCCGCGCAAGGGGCTCCGGGTCGAAAAGGGGTCACTGCAGTTCCAGGGGCACGACCCGTCGACCAACGTCTATCTCCGCGATCTGGCCGCTGCCGCGGCGCGGTCCGACGAAGCGGCCGCACTGGCCGAAATTGCCCCGCAGTTCGAACGGCCGGTCCTCTTCAATCCGGACGAGCCGGCGCTCGACGTTGACAACGCCGCGTTCCTCGGTTTTAAGGACAGGATGAGCGACCTGAAAGAGCGGGGGATCCGTCTTACCGATTTCCACATCCATCTGCGCGGGGGAATGACCGCCGAAAAGGCGCTCGCCCGGCAGAATCAGACCGGAATCGCCTCGGCGGTACTCGAAAACGCCGGGCGCCAATGGCCCCTTTCCGACAACGAAAAGATCAGCGCCTTCATCGACGAGGTCCAGCGGGTGAACGCCGCCCTCGATCCGTCCGAAAGGATGCCGGTCGGCCTTCAGGTGAACGACCGCGACTGGTATGAGGCCATCAGTTCCGAAAACCTCGAACGGCTCGACTATATCCTCGCCGACTCGATGATCATGGGAACCGACGCCGACGGAAAACCGCAGCGGCTCTGGCTCCTGCCGGCGGACTACCAGACCGATCTCGACGCCTGGATGGAGGAGTACATGGACCACTGTCTGCGGATTTTAGACGAACCGATCACGATTTTCGCCAATCCAACATATCTTCCCAAATTCGCCGAAGATCACTATGATGAACTATGGACCGACGAGCGGATGGACGCGATCGTCGGCAAAGCGGTCGAAAAGGGAATCGCGCTTGAAATTCAGGCGGAATCCCCTTTCCCGAACGAGCGGTTCCTCCGTAAAGCGCTCGAACGGGGAGCGAAGATTTCGTTCGGAACGAACAATTTCGATCCCGTTTTAAAGAAGCTCGACCGCTGGGCCTGGGGGTTCGAACATTTTGACCTGAACAACAGCAGCATTCTTCAAAAGGAAGAAATTCTCAAATAGAAAGGAAACCATGGAAAAGAAGTACGATCTCGGACTGATGGGGCTGGCCGTGATGGGTCAGAACCTGGTTCTCAATATGGTCGATCACGGGTATGACATCGCGGTCTTCAACCGGACCACAAGCAAAGTCGACGATTTTCTCGCGACGGAAGAGGTCAAGTCGAAGGGGGACAAGATCGCCGGCGCGCACTCCCTTGAAGAGCTGGTTTCCAAACTGAAATCGCCCCGGATCGTCATGCTCATGATCCAGTCGAAAAACGCGGTTCCCGCCAACGAGGTCGCGCTCTATCCCGAATACGCCGCGGTCGACGCGGTCATCTCCCAGCTGCTCCCTCTCCTTTCGCCGGGAGACGTGATCATCGACGGGGGGAACACGCAGTTCCTCGATACCGAGCGGCGGACGAAGTTCCTGGCGCAGAAGGGGATCCGCTTTATCGGGACCGGCGTCTCGGGCGGCGAGGAGGGGGCGCGGAAAGGCCCGAGCCTGATGCCGGGCGGCGATCCGCAGGCGTGGCCGCTGGTCAAGGACCTTCTCCGGTCGATCTCGGCCAAGGTCGGCCCGAATCACGACATTCCCTGCTGCGACTGGGTCGGGGACCGCGGCGCGGGGCATTACGTCAAGATGGTTCACAACGGAATCGAATACGGCGACATGCAGCTGATCTGCGAAGCGTACTGGCTTTTGAAACACGC
>ONWH01000282.1 GCA_900321495.1 uncultured Planctomycetota bacterium | reverse complement strand
GCCGACGGCGTCCGCTGGTCCGCATGGCGGCCTCTGGCCGGAATGGCGATTGGGCACTACCAGAACTCAGGTGTCTATCGGGACAAGATCATCGGCACGGCGTTCAACTACCATCCCGACCGTCCCGACGAGGGGCGGGTCGGACTGAACTGGCGGACAAACCTTTACTACATCGAAAGCCGCGACTTCGGCAAGACCTGGCAGACCGCCGGCGGCGTTCCGCTCACCGTGCCGCTGCGGGACGACCAGATATCCGGTCCGGCATTGGTACATGATTATGAGGAGGAGCGGCTGAATGTCTATGTAATGGATCTGGTCTATGACAGCCAGGGGCGTCCGGTCATCTTCTACATCACCAGCCGCGGCTACCGTTCCGGGCCGGCCGACGCGCCGCGTATCTGGCATATTGCGCGCTGGACAGGAGACGAATGGGAGATTCACGCACTGACCGAATCGGACAACAACTACGATTTCGGCTCCCTCTATATTGGCGGCGACGGCGTATGGCGGATGATCGGAACCGACGGAATCGGTCCGCAGGCGTATAACACCGGCGGCGAAGTCTCTCTCTGGACCAGCATTGATGAGGGAAAAAGCTGGACCCGCAAAAAGCAAATGACGGTCAACAGCCCGAGGAACCACTGTTATCCCCGGCGTCCGATTAACGCGCATCCCGACTTCTACGCGATCTGGGCCGACGGGAACGGCCGCGAGCCGAGCGAGTCGAATATTTTCTTCTGTGATATTGAAGGGAATGTCTTCCGGCTGCCGCGTCAGTTTGACGGCGATGCGGCTTCGCCGATCGACGAATCGCTCTGACATTCCTTCCCTGCCCTCCGGAAGGGAGACATTCCGCGCAAATCGTCTTGAAAACTCCCGGAAAACCGTCTAGAATGGGGCGATGTGACAGTCCGAACAACACCTCAGACAGGAAAGGCTTTCCATGACACAGCGTTCAGCACTTCGCGGTTTTCTCGCGTCGGTTCTCCTTCTGGTTCCGCTGACCCTTTCGGCGGCGGAAAATGACGCGCCGATCGCCGACGGCCCCCATGCCGGAGCGGTCGATCTTCTGCGCGGGGCGACTCTCGACGATTTCGACTATTTCCTTCTCGACGGCGAACAGCGCGAAAAGGCGTTCTCGCTCGAAGACGGGGTTCTCTCGATTGCCGGAACTCCGTTCGGCTGGCTCGGCACGAAAAACGACTACCATAATTTCGTCGTCGAAACCGAGTTCCGTCTCCTCAATCCGGAGGGGGAAACGAACAGCGGATTCCTCGTTCGGATGGGAGAACAAAAACCTACGACGTTCCTCCCCCACTGTGTTGAAATCGGAATCTACGAGAAAGAAACCGGCACCCTTTTCGGATTTCACGACTTCCGCATCATGGGCGAAGAGTCGCGGATGGTCTATTACAAGGATCACGAAGATGCGGGAAACTGCGATCAGATCGACCTGATCCGCGACCCGGTCACCGACCTGGGCGAATGGAACAGGATGAAGATCACCTGTCTTGCCAATGTTGTGGCGGTCGAGCTGAACGGGATCCCGGTGAACTGGGGAATCATGGCCGAAGATTATGCCGGCAAGATCGCGTTCCAGTCGGAAGGGGCGAAGATCGAGTTCCGCAACGCCTATCTGACGGTGATGCCGTAATCCCCTTTTCGGAGCGTGTATGAAACTTCTCCTTTTCATGGGGAACGGGGTTTTCATCGATTCCTTCGGCGGAGCCGAAAAAGTCGCCTGCAGTATGGCCGGTGAATTCACCCGCCGGGGATGGCAGGTGACGATTGTCTGCAACGACCTGAAAGCGGGGCAGCCCGCCTATCCGATCCCGCCCGAAGTGAGACTGGTCAACCTCAACGGAACGGGAAAAAGGCTCGGCTCAATCCCGAAAAGAATCAAGATCGGGCGTGAACTGACGCGGCCGCTGCGCGGGCTGGGTATCTCGTATTTTTTCGACCGCGTCAAGGAAATCGAAATCACCGCGTTCCTCGACCGGCTTGACCGCGTAATCGCCGAAACCGGGCCGGATGTCATTCTTCCCTTCTTCGTCGCCGATCTCCTGGCCGTCACGAAGTGCCGGAGCGCCGAACGGATCCCGATTGTTCAAATGCTTCACGACACACCCGAAAACGCCATCGGCCCCCCGTCGTCTGCAATACGAAGGGCGCTCGACAGAACCGCGTGTGTTCAGGTCCTTCTGGAAAGCTTTCTTCCGGGTGTCCGCAGATGCTGCGGCGCCGAAACGGCGGTCATTCCGAACGCGGTGCCGCAGTATGCCGGTCAGGTTCCCTACCGGGGAAAAGACGCCTGCCGCATCGTCAATATCGCGCGTCTCGAACCGAAGCAGAAGCAGCAGCATCTTCTGATCGACGCTTTCGCGCTCCTGGCGGACGAGTTCCCGGACTGGACTCTCCATTTTTACGGCGCCGACCAGGACGGCAGATACCGTCTTGAACTTGAACAGCAGATCACCAGGCTGGGTCTTCAGAAACGAGTCTTTCTCGAAGGCGTGACATGCCGGGTTGAGGAGACACTCCTTTCCGCCGACATCTTTGCGTTCCCCTCGGCGTGGGAGGGATTCGGGATCGCCATGCTGGAGGCGATGCGCGTCGGGCTTCCGGTCGTCGGATTCCGCTCGGCGCCGGCGGTAAACGAGATTATCAGGGATGGCGAAAACGGCCTTCTGGCCGGCGATGGAGCGGCGGGGTTTGCCGCAGCGCTCCGCCGGCTGATCCGGGACGCTTCTCTCCGCCGCCGTCTGGGGGAAAACGCCCGCGTATTTTCCGAAAGATACGCGCCTGAAAACATCTGGAACCAGTGGGAAAATCTCCTGAACCGGATCATTCAAAGGCGTGTTCCCGAAACGGAAAGCTGACGTTGGCGGAGTTCCGACAATACCATTGACTTCCCGCCGGGTTAAATCTAGAATAATCCTGTTTTACGCAGCGGCGGCATTCCTCCCCGCAATATCGGCCGTATAGCATCCTTCACCACTCAGATATCAAGCCAATCGGGATGAACAGAGATGAAGATTCTTCTGCATGGTTCGACGAATAACGGAAGCATCGGCACCAGCAACTACGGCGACTTCATCTACGGCCAGCAGATTTACGAGTACTTTTCAAAAAAAGGTCACGAGGTCTCTTTTTACCGGCCTTCGGATTTTTTTAAAAAATATGTGTATAACGGAAAGGAAAACGGCGTCGGATTCGCGAACGCAGATCTATTCGTCTATTTTCCCGGCGGGTATTTCGGCGAGGGGCCTTTCTCTTCTCCGAAGGTCAACTTCACGCATTTCCGCCGGTTCATGCTTCCCGGTCTGAGGGCGGTGCTTTCCCGCATTCCCGTGATCGTAGCGGGGATCGGCGCGGGTCCGGTCAAAAGCCCGTTCTTTTCCTGGCCGATCAGGCACATCGGGAAACACTCCGAGTTCATCACCACGCGGGACCGTGAATCCTACGAGGCCCTGGTTAATCTCGGGCTGAAAAACGTCACGGAATCCTCCGACATGATTCTGTCGATGAACATCGTAAAAAAGGATCTGCCCGACAACACTCTCGGTGAACTACACCGCGCGTCACAGGGAAAAAAGATTCTGCTTGTCCACTACAATCACGCCTGGATTGCTTTGGAAAGATTTGCCGGCGCCGTCAACTCCTTTATCGGGTCCCATCCGGACTACTTCGCCGTCGTTGCTTCCGACTCGATTCTCCCTTTTGAGAACGGGCATTACGAACGGTTCCGCAAACTGTCCGGCATCGAGTCCTTCCATTATCTGTATGATAACCCGTTTGAGTTTTCATCGCTGATCGGCCTGGCCGATGCCGTTCTGACCTGCAAACTTCATGTGGGTGTCGTGGCGGCGATGCTTGGCAAACCGGTGGTCAGCATTGCGGATCATTACGAGAAAACTTCCCGGTTTTACAGGCAAATCGGCGAAAGCCGCCGGTGTATTCCCCTGTCAGACTGCGGCGAGGCCGAAATCGAAGAGCTTCTGAACCGGTATCACACCGTCCCCGTCCGAATCCCCGAAGAGGTCGTTGAGCTTTCGCGGATTCACTGGAAGAAAATCGACGAGACCGTCTCCCGGATCCAAAACGTCTGACCGTAAAAACAGCCTGTTTCTCCGGCGGCATCCGGCATTCGGCCGAATCGGCATTTCCCGAAAAGCTATTTCGGCAGAACCGAAAAGGACAGGTTGCTGATCCCCGCTTCGGCGCATATCAGGAGGATCGGTTCAGCCGCCGACCATGGGAGGTTCCGGTCGGCGCGGACCCGGACTTCCAGGGGAAGCGCGCTCTCTCCCTTTTCACGCAGAAGCAGCTCTTTCAGCCCTGCGGGCGGAACGATCCGGCTTCCGACGTAAAGGACGCCGTCCTCACCGATACTGATCACCAGTTTTCCCGTCTGGCGGTTTTCGGTCTCCTCCCCCCCCGCGGCGGCCGGCAACGGTACCGGGCGCGCCTCTTCCTGCCGCGTCATCGAGCCGGAAACGACGAAAAAGATGATCAGCAGAAAAACCACATCGATCATCGGGGTCAGACTCGCGCCGGAAACGGTGCGGCGGTTCGCAGGATGTTTCACCGGCCTATTCTCCTTCGGTTCAAACTCGGACCCGGGGGGGTTCCGGGGGAAGCGGCGCCGCATTTTTCGCCGCAGCTTTCGGACCGGCCTGGAGATACTCTTTCAGCGGAAGGGTGAGCGACTCGGCGGTCTGCGCCGCGTCACTGACCAGTTCGGCGATCCGGTGGTTGAAGAACGCGCAGAGCGCCAGGGCCGGAATGGCGGCAACCAGGCCGTCGACCGTCGTGACCAGCGCCAGATAGATCCCCTGCGCCAGATTGGCGAATCGGCCGAGCCCTTCCGAAACGGCGAGTTCCCCGAACGCCGAAAGCATCCCGAGAACGGTTCCCAGAAGCCCGAGCATCGGTGCGATACTCCCGACCAGGGACAGAAAGTCCGTCTTGCGGTAGAGACGCGCCGATTCCGATTCGAGTGATTCTTCGAGCCCCTTTTCGGTCGGACCCCACCCCTCGGCGGCGTTGCGGAATCCTCCGAGAAGGACCGATGCCAAAAACGAGGGATACCGTCCGCAGATTTCGGGAATCTGATGGAATGCGCCGGCATCGGCGGCCCGTTGGATCTCATCGACCAGGCCGGAAGGGGAGATATTCTCGCGCCGGAGTGTCAGGAAGAGACGGATCGCCTCGGCACCCCCCCAGAGAGAAAGGGCGAAGATGACCAGTCCGATCAGCCCTCCCGCCTTGATCAGCCCGAAAAAAGAGTGGGAAACCCCGGTCTCCCCTTCGCCGGCGGCGAACACGGCGCGGCAGACGAAAAAAGCGATCAGAAGAGCGCCGGGGAGAATGAGCCG
The DNA here is from genome assembly GCA_900321495.1 of uncultured Planctomycetota bacterium. GTDB lineage: Bacteria > Planctomycetota > Planctomycetia > Pirellulales > Thermoguttaceae > RUG695. Next base: position 1,980 of record ONWH01000282.1, on the reverse strand, counting down.
GGCAAACGCGGCCGCACGGGACGTTATCTTGACCTTCATGGGAGCTGCTTTCCGAAACAGGTGGATGTGATCATTTTACCGCTTTCGATCATACCCTTTTTCCCCCCGATATTCCAGGCGAAAAATCTCTCTTGTCATGTGCGGGGCAAAAAACTACCCTTCCACACTGCCTAACAATCAACGAAACTTTCGGAACCCTGAAATATGAAAACATATCGTCAACTTTGTTTCTGCTGCGCAGCTCTCCTGATCACGCTCCTCCTGGCGGCAGCCGGATGCACGCGCGAGGAGGCCGCCCGGCGCGAGAGCCTGCGTCTGACCGCGAGCGGCGACGCCGCGGTTCAAAACGGCGAGTGGGAAGAGGCCGTCCGCTGTTACACATCGGCAATTGAAGCGAACCCTCTGAACACCGACGCGTTCTACGGCCGCAGCAGTGCGCGCCTGGTGACCGGCAAGGAGTTCTACCTGCTGGCGCGTGCCGCCGCCGGCGAGGGGGAAACAACCCGCGCGCGGGAAATCGCCGCGAAGGCGGACCGTGATTTCGCGCTCGCCGCCGAAGACGCCGCCGCCGTTCTAAAGATCGATCCCAACGCGGCACGGGCATGCTACGTTCTGGGGTGCGTGGCGGTCTATCAGGGGGACTGGCTCGGTGCGCTTGACGCGTTTTCCGAAACGATCAAACGCGCTCCCGATATGGCGAGCGCCTATCAGCGCCGCGGCGAGGTCTACGGCTATATCAACGATACCGAAAACGAATCGGCTGACCTGAAACGGGCGGCGCGCCTCGGCTATGTCTCTCTGGAAGAGGCTGATGCGCCGGAAGACGACTTTTCGCGTACCGCGGGAACGGAAACAGAGGAATCCCTCTACTGAGTCCCGGCAGGGCGGACGCTTTTCCCGTCGGCACCCGCCTGCACGAGCGCTTGGGTTCAGCGGCATGGCGGACTCCGAATTTACGGATTTCCTCGTTTCCCTTTTTCTTTTTTTCTCTTAAAATGGGGGTAGACCCGGGTTTCTTTCTCTGGTAATATGCACCGCGAAAGGTATAATGGGGAGAGGGGGAGCGCGGCCCGAAACGGACGCCGCGTCTGTTTACGCTACATTCATCAACCAAAGGAAACGCGATGAGCAACGCAAAAGCCCGCATTATGAATCACTACGTCGACGACGCCGTCGTCGCGACCTGTATGGATACCCGTCTGAACGATGAAATCGGGATTCAGGAATGGGGGGAAGAACTTTACGGTCTGGTCGACCGGCTCAAGACCAAGAAGCTGGTCATCAATTTTCAGAACGTCATCTTCATGTCGAGTTCGTCGCTCCGCGTTCTGATCACGGTGAACAGCCGCTGCAAGGGGAAAGGAATCAAGCTGGCGCTCTGCGGGATCAACGACAACATCATGGAAGCGTTCAAGATCACCCGGCTTGATTCGGTCTTTAAGATCAAAAAAGGGGAGCTCGAAGCGGTCAAGTCGCTCTGACCGTTCGGCCCGCAAAGGATGGTGTCCTATGTCGCCGTGCGCCGAAAGTCCCACACCTCCCGTTTGGAAGATTGACCAGACCTTCCCCAGCATCTGCGGGAAGGCGAGCCAGCTTATTGACGAAGTGCTTCGGCAGATGACTGAGCGCGGATGGGGCGACCGCGATATCTTCGCCGTCAATATGGCGCTCGAAGAGTCGGTCGCCAACGCCATCGAACACGGAAACCACTCCAACCCGAAAAAGCATTTTCAGGTGATCTGTTCCGTTTCCGAAAAACTTGTTTCTATTCTTGTCCGCGACGAAGGGAAAGGGTTCCGGCGCGATCTGGTTCCAAATCCGCTTGATGATGAAAATCTCGAAACGCCGAGCGGCCGCGGAACTCTCCTGATCCAGGGTTTTATGACCCGCGTCCGCTACAATGACGCAGGGAACGAAATCACCATGGAAAAGGAGCCGACTCCGGCTCCGTAACCCGTACGCCCGCGCAGGCAGGTTCCG
>ONWH01000314.1 GCA_900321495.1 uncultured Planctomycetota bacterium | reverse complement strand
GTCTGGCGCAAGTGGGCAGGGCCGGGGTTGAACCGGCGACCTACGGATTTTCAGTCCGGCGCTCTACCAACTGAGCTACCTACCCTTGAACCGGTGCCGCTTACACGGCAACAGCACGATTATAGACCGAATCGGGGTCTTGTCAACGGGGGGATTTCGCCGGGGATTTTTAGGACGGGGGCAAGTTCGGCGTTTGAAATCCCTCTGAACTTCTGCTAGAATCGGAGAATTGAAGGGTGCGGGGGCCGTTTCCCCCGTTTTTTTGCCTGGCGCATCCTGTTAAACGGACTGACGCCCATTGAAGTGATCGACGATGGAGTATTTCCTATGACAGCTGAAAAGAAAGGTTTTGACAGACGGACATTCCTTTCGGCGCTCGGCGCCGCGGGTCTTCTTGGCACGATGAAATCGGTCGGCGGCGCGGTTCGGGCCGACGAGCCGGCCGCCGGGAACCCGTCCGCCGAAGCGGCGGCTGCGAACCCGTTCGGCGGGGCGGCGGCCTCGTACCCGGTTCTGCAGAATCCCGGACTGCGCGGCATGTCGGTTGTCTGGGCGGTCCGCCCCGAGCCGGGGAAACTCGCGACCGGCTGGGTCGAGTGGGGCCGGGACGAGAAACTCGGCCAGACGAGCCGGCGCGCCGAATTCGGACTGAACCAGCTTTCGGAAACCTTCCTTTCGGCGCGGATCGACGGATTGGAGCCGGGAACAGCCTACTGTTACCGCACCGCGACCTGCCAGGTCCTTTTTGAGAACGCCTACAACATCACGACCGAAGAGCCGGTTTACAGCCCGATCTACAGGTTCAGAACCCCGTCGCGCCGCGCCGCGACCGAAAAATTCGCCGTGATCAACGACACGCACGAAGTGCAGGATACGCTCAAAGCGCTGATGGAGCGGATCGAAGAGGTCGATCCCCAGCAGGTGATCTGGAACGGCGATCTGCTCAACTCGTTCGTTGAACCGAAACAGGCGGTCGATTCGATCTTCTGCCCGCAGTACGGCCCGTTCGCCGCGGGCCGTCCGCTCCTTTTCAACAACGGGAACCACGACCATCGCGGGATCTGGGCGCGCGGCAAGAGCGACGCGCTCCTGCCGTGGCGGCATAAGGGGATATTCGGCGATCTGGGACGAAACTTCGTTCTTCGGAACGGGCCGGTCGCGATCATCGGGATGGATACCGGTGAGGACAAGCCGGACGCGAATCCGGTCTTTTCCGGCCTGGCCGCGTTCGAACCGTACCGCCAGCGGCAGGCGGCGTGGCTGAGCCAGGTTCTCAAAACGAAACTGGTTCGCAGCGCGCCCTATATCATCGTGGTCTGCCATATCCCGCTCTTCGACGACCGGCCGGGCGCGAATCCGGGCGACATCATGGAAAATTTCGCGAGCTGGCAGCGGCCGTCGGCCCGGATGTGGGGGCCTTTCATGGAGGACGCCGGGGTCCAGCTGGTGATCGCGGCGCACGAACACGCGTTCCGGTTCGATCCGGCGACCGAAAGCCGGTGCTGGGCGCAGGTCGTCGGCGGCGGCCCGGAACTCGAACAGAACACCACGATCATGATCGGCGAGGCGGACAGAAGGAGCCTGAGACTGACCGTCGAAAAGATGAGCGACCATTCGGTTCTCGGCCAGTGGGAATTCGCCCCGCGCCGGGTCTGAACGCCGGAGGGCGGCTGGCGCGCGGTCCTGCGGGGCCGCGCGTATCCTTTTGCCGCCTGTTCCGCTCCTTCTCCATACGTCCGCGAATCGGAGATTTCAATGAACAAATTACCCCTGCTTCTTTCCGTTTTCCTTCTGGCGGCCGCGCTTCTGTTTGCCGACGGAACGTATTACCAAAAACATTATCCCGCGCCGGAGAATCCCGCGCCGGGCGTTTTCGCCTACGGCGCGGATTGGCGGATTTGGATTCCGCCCGGGGTCGAAACGCTGCGCGGCGTTGTGGTCCATCAGCACGGGTGCGGAACCGCATCGGCCGAGAGGGGAAAAGACGCCGTCTACGACCTTCACTGGCAGGCGCTGGCCCGCAAATACGACTGCGCGCTGATGGCGGTTTCGTATGAACAGACGGGGGACTGCGCCCTCTGGTGCGATCCGCGCAACGGTTCGGCGCAGTCGTTTCTGACCGCGCTGGACGATTTTGCGGAAGAGTCGGGGCATCCG
>ONWH01000286.1 GCA_900321495.1 uncultured Planctomycetota bacterium | reverse complement strand
CCCTTCGCGGCGAGCGCCCCCATCAGGGCCCCGGCGAACGAATCTCCCGCCCCGGTCGGATCGACGACCTTTTCGGACGGGAAAGCCGGAATAAGACGGATCGCCGCCGATGCGTCCTGCGCCCTGGAGACGTAGAACGCGCCGTTCTCTCCCTTCTTGACAATGACGAACGCCGGTCCCATGTCGAGAATACGGCGAGCGGCGGTGATTGTGTTCTTTTCGTCCGCCAGCAGGCGTGCCTCGGAATCGTTCAGGATCAGGCCGTCGATCTGCCGGAGGAGTTCCCGCAAAGGTTCCGGTGTATTCTGAATGTAAAAGTCCATCGTATCCGCCACGGTCAGCCGCGGTTTTGCGGTCATCTTCGACAGGAGATCGAGATGACTGACCGGGGACCCGTTGGCGAGGAGGACGAACTGACTGCTGCGATACGGCGTGGGGACGAGGGGACGGTATTCTTCCCCCATCACGTTGAGCCGGATCTCGAGGGTTTCGCGCTCATTGAGGTTTTCGAAATACCTGCCGGTCCAGGAGAGGGTCTGCGCGCAGGATCGGACTTCCAGCCCCTCGAGATCAATCGCTCTTTTCTGAAGCCGCTTGGTATAGGCCTCGGGCCAGTCTTCTCCGACGACGCTTACCAGGCACGCCGGGGTGAAAAAACTCGCGGCGTAGGCGGCGTAGACGCCGCTCCCCCCGATGACCCTGTTGCGGGAACCGCACGGAGTCTGAATTGAATCGAACGCAGCCGACCCGATGACCAACAGCGACATGGACTTCCTGCTCCCTGAATCAGGCACGAACCCTTGACCTAAGCGCTCTTTTCGGATCACGGCCGGCGAAAAAACGGAAAAACGGCTCGTTTGCGCCTGCCGGAAACCGGAAAGAAAAAACCGTCGCTATATTCTACCACGTTCCGGGAAATAATAAAGGGTTCACCCTAATATATTAGGACCAGGCGTTTTTTAACTTTTTCGCGCTGTTCGGGAAGGGGCGAGCGTATCAAAGAGCCGGTTTTCGTAATATTTTCCGCTTTTTCGGCAGAAGGGGCGTTTCTCCCCGGAAAAAGGGGAGGGCGTGGATCCGTCCCCCCTCAATTTTGCGTGTCAAAACCGCTTTTCGGCCGTATCGCCCGCGGGTTTCGCGGCGGAGTTGCTCTTGCCTTTCGGAGAAAAAATCCCTAACATCCCCCGTCTCGCGCACCGCGGCGGCGCTTTCCCGCCGGCGGCTGCCGGCGGAAACGACGGGGGTATCGCCCATCGCAGCCTCCGCCCGATGTGCGCTCAACCTTTTTTTGATACAAGGCAACGGAATGCTTTATTTTGACAAACAGCCGTCCGGCGAATCGCCTGAACGGATTCTCTCGTCGCTCCGCGAAGAAAACGCCCAACAGCTCCAGCCGCAGCTCGGAGAACCCGTCATTCGGCGGGATATGCCGCTGATCGAGGAACTTTTCGCCTTCGACGGCCCCCCCGACGCGACGGTATCGATCGGTGGTGAGGAATATTATTACTTTTCGGGAGAGGGGTATCTCGGCCTGCAGGCGCATCCGGAAGTTTTGGCGTCGACCTGTGAAGCGGTTCTTCACTACGGCACTTCGTCCGGCACGCTCCGGCGCCGCTACACGCCGGTTCCGGTCCTTGAAGTCCAGCGGCAGGCGGCTGAAATTTACCAGACTCCGCGCGCCCTCTACTGCGGCAGTGAGGCGGACGCTTTAGGCTGTCTTCTGGAATCGGTTGTCGACTCTTACGACCTGGTTCTGGTCGACGAACACTGCTCCGACGCCTCGACAGCGGTGATTCGCCGCGCCCTGACGCGTTCCGCGGCGCGGCTGGTCTCGTTCAAACACCGCGATCCGGATGACTTGAAGCGCGTCCTGGTGCGCAAGACGAAGCGGCGGTATAAGCGCCCGTTGGTGATCACCGAAGGACTGTTCAATGTGACCGGTGAGATTGCGCCGGTTCCTGCGTATTACGAAATTCTTTCGGCGTATCCCGGCTCGGCGCTTCTGGTCGACGATGCCGATGCATTCGGTGTCCTGGGAGAGAAGGGGCGCGGAACGCTCGAGTATTTCGGTTACGAGATGGACCGTGTGAATCACACACCGCAGGACCGCCAAAGCGATCCGACCTACGGAACGGGCGGCTTTTCCTACAACGACGCGTTCACTCCCGGCGATTACGCGCAGGAGGAACTCTACGGCGCGGACGAACCGTGGAGTGAGGCGGAGGAGGACGAGACGGACGGTTTCTATGGCGGCGAGGCCGATGGGGAACCGGACGACGACGGCGAAGCGATCGACGATTTCATCTGTCTGCAGAGGGAAGAGTCCGCCGAAGAGGTGAAAAAGGCGCTCCCGATCTGCACCTATCTCGTCAGTTCGCTCGGCCGGGCGATCGGCGGGTTCGGCGCGCTGATTCCCGGAAGCCCGTCGTTCATCGACCGCGTGGTTGATCTTCCCCGGTTCCAGTTTTCGCCGTATCCCCCGACCCCGCTGGCCGCCGCGACACTCAAGGGGCTGCAGCTTTCGTTTTACCGGGACGATATCCGTCACAAACTCTGGAATAACGTCTACTACTTCAAATCGGAACTGAAAAAGATGGGATTCGCCGTTCCGGAGAATATGGCGCCGATGGTCTCGCTCAGGATCGGTTCCGACCAGAATATGCGCCGGATCCAGCATGCGATGATCAAGGAGCAGGTCCTCGTTTCGTTTTTGCAGAAGATCAATACGCGACATCCGTCGGGGAATCTCCGTGCGGCGGTTTTTGCCAGTCACGAACGGGTCATGCTCAACATTTTCCTTGACACGCTCCAGCGGCTGATCTGAAGCCGTTTTCCGCTTCCGTGAACTGTGTGGCATGAGATTTGACGCGCCGTCCGACGGGACGGCGCTCTCGTCCGATTCAGGCTTTTCAGATATCCGCTAATCGCCCGTCGCGGTTCGCTGCACGAAGATACTCGATATTTCTTCGGGAATCCGCATCGGCCGTCCGGTTT
>ONWH01000288.1 GCA_900321495.1 uncultured Planctomycetota bacterium | reverse complement strand
GGCGCCGTCGGCCGCGGAGGAATCGGAACTTGTGAAATCGGGGAAGTCCGCGTCAAATTTCTCCGCGCCGGCGCTTTCCGAACCCGCGCCGCTTTCGGTATTCAGATCGTTGAAATCAAGGTCGAAATCGGTATTCGCGCCGTCAGCCGCGGAGGAATCGGAACTTGCAAAATCGGAGAAGTCCGCGTCAAAATTCTCCGCGCCGGTGCTTTCCGAACCCGCGCCGCTTTCGGCGGGCGCTGTCTCTTCCGGTTTCAGAGCACCGAGCCGGGACGCGGTATCTTCCCCGGCATCGGCCTTCCCGCCGAACAGGTCTTCAAGGCCGGCGAGTCCGGCGAGCGTATCATCCTTCTGAGGCGCGGACGAGTCGTTCAGAAGGTCGTCGAAAGAAACTTGATCGGTATCATCCGCCCCGTCCGCGGAAGCGCCGTCGGCATCGGGAGTTCCGCCGCCGAAATCGGAAAAGTCGAGCGGCTCAGAAGAGGATTCAAAATTGCCGAAAAGCTCGTCAAACGAAGGTTCGTCACCCGATTTGTCGGGATCGTTCGTCTTCCCGTTTTCGGAAAACGGATCGCTTCCAAAATCATCATTTTTGAAAGGATCGTTCTCGAAATCGTCTTTACCGGAATGGGACACCTGCACCTCCGCCCGTCGCCAGACGTGTTTGTCTGCTGTTAAAAATCAAGCAGTTTTTCTATTTTAACAGAAATTCCCGCTTTATCCATTATGTAATAGTATATCGGAAAATCAACAGCTTTTCCAGTAATAAGAAGGGCGGAACCCTCAACTTTTAACAATGATGAAAAAAAATAACGATTCTGACGGTTCCACCGCCAGACAGCCGATTTCCGCGCCGTAAAAACAAGGGCTCTGACGCCCCCTTTCGTATGGGCGCCGGATCATGTGAGCCGACACGGTTCAGACGGGTTTCGCCAGGAGTTTCAGCCCGATAATCCCGGCGACGATCAGCAAAACGCAGACCAGATGGGGAAAGGTGAACCGTTCGCGGAAAAAAAGAACGCCGCAAAAAATCGTTCCGACCGTTCCCAGACCGGTCCAGACCGCGTACGCCGTTCCGAGCGGAATCCGTTTCATCGCCAGGGCGAGAAAGAACATGCTCAGAATCCCGCCGGCCACGGTGACTACCGTCGGAATCCACGCGGTAAACCCCCGGGAATATTTCATCGCACACGCCCAGGTCACCTCGAATAATCCCGCGAGCAGAAGAAGAAGCCATGCTGTCATCGGCCTGTCCCCCAATTAAACAACAAAAAACGCCGTTCCCCTTGTCTTTAACAGCCTGACGGTAAATGAAGCGGCACAACCCGGCGGCCCGGCGGCCCGGCGGCCGTAGGCGCCTGAAACTGATCCGCGTCCGATTGTAGCCGAAACGGCAAAAACTTCCATCCCGTAACGCGCTTTTTGCCTGAAAATTGCGGACGAAACCATTTAAGCGGGTTGATTTGCCAGACTGTATCTATCAAAATGGGTGTGCGTTTTTCCCTTCGGCAAACAACTTCATAAAAATGCTGCAATGAAACTGAAACGAACGCTTCATCTTTTCCGTTCCCGTGTGAAAAATAACAGCACGCCGTGCCACCGCCGCGCCCGGTTCGAATCTCTCGAATGCCGCGAACTCCTTTCGGTCACCGCCGGAGGGGAAGCTTCATCAGAAGCACCGGCCATCTGCTCCCTGCAAACAGCCGATATCGGCACCGACTCGGCACTGGTCGAGTTTCCCCGGCCGACCGCTCTGACGCAGTTGGCCGCACCTTCCATTTCGAGCGTGACAGGCGGCGGGGGAAATTCTCATCGGATCGCCTGGAACGAGGTGGAAGGCGCTTCGCTCTACCAGCTCGATTACAGCGCCAACGGGAAAGACTGGGACTCACTGACCGCAAGCGGCGGATCTGCCGAGATAACCGGCCTGGTCTGCGGCAACAGGATGCGTTACCGCGTTCGCGCGCTGAGCAGCGGCAGCTATTCGTCCTCGGCCTGGAGTGTGACGAAATCGCTTTACGTCTGTCCCGCCGATGTTGACGGGGACGGCTTCATCGGGCCCGGCGACCGCGCGCTCATCTCGCAGGCGTGGTTCTCGAACGAGGGAGCGGCGAACTGGAACCCGGCCTGCGACATCGACGGGGACGGGTTCGTCGGTCCGGGCGACATCTCGTTCGTCTCGGCAGCCTGGTTCCGGAACCGGGACGAGATCGCCGTCACCTCGCTGGGTCTCGTCTACTACGACGAGGCGGTCATGCTCTGGAACACCGAAGACGCCGCCGCTCCGGTACGGGACGGCGATCTCATTTCGGTCGGCTATGAAAAGAATTCCGTCGAATACTCGTTCACCGTCGATGGGGTCTGGGATTCCTACATTCTCGAATACCCCGAAAATCCCGGCACCTATCGGTATTTCGTCACCGTGACGCGTCCCGCCGCCCTCTACCCCTGGGAAGGCACGCTCACCGTCGTCATCCCGGAAAAGGAGGTTCAGCCCTCCGATCTCACCGTCTCAATGGCATGGGACAGCTCCAATCACGGCCTGGCGCTCAGCTGGACCGCCAAAAAAGATTTTCAGAAAGACGCGGTGATCGACCTCTACTTCGCCTCCGGCGCCTCGTACAGCGGAATCGTCGACGATGCGCCCGTCTGGGTCACGATCCCCGCGGGAACCAAATCCGGCGCGAGCGGTACGATCCTGGTCGGCGGCGCGGATCTCTACACCACGGTCCCGGTAAACACGTTCGATACGATCATCGCCTGTCTCGGGCAAACTGTCATCTCGTCGATTGCCGATGTCACCCTCTCAATCAGCTCCGGCATAAAACAGGCAGTCGTCAGCCAATCGACATACGATGCCATCAAATACGCCTGCCGTGCGGTCGGCAAGGGGACCATCCGTCTGACCAGCGGCTGGAGGACCGCACAGGAGCAGGCTGATGCGATGTTCTACAATATGGCGAGGCCGGATGTCAAGGGAGCCATCGCCTACCAGTACTCACTCTACGGCAACGCGGGGGACCAGGTCATTGCGGTCTTCGAACAGCACGCGGTTCTCCACAACTACGACAACGCCGCAATCCGTGCGCATTCCGCCGAGATCATCACCCTGATGGCAGATAAGATACTCGAACTTGACGCAAAAGGGATCCGTGTCTCACGCCACTGTGTCAGTGAGGCGACCTACCGCGCTCACAACATTATGGACGTCAGCCGATCGGGATTCGATTCGACGAATATTCCGATCTTCACCGCTGCGGCCAAAAGAATGGGGTGCGATGTCGTCCGCGACGAACCGGCGAACGGCTGTCTTCACCTTGAATTCTGACGCGCCCGCCGCCCCTTTCCGACCCCGCGAAAACACGAAAGGAGCCCCGACCTTTCGGCCGGGGCTCTTCCGTCAAGCACAGAAACAAAGGAAAGGATTAAAGGAGATCATCAATCTCAGCGTCATTGGCCGGTTCATTCCCCGAATCGGTGGTGACCGACGAATCACCCGTCTCCTCTTCGGTCACATCCTCGGACCGGGTCAGACTGACGTTGGTCAGATCCTGATCGTGGAGCCAGCCGCCGCCCAGAGCACGGTAAAGATCGATCACGCTGTTGGTAATTTCGGCTTTGCACCGGATATACGCCAGTTCATACGTCAGCTTCTCGCGCTGCGAGTCAAGGACGCGCTGGAAGTCGGCTTTCCCCTCCCGGTACCGGGTTTCGGAAACCTCAAGGGCGCTGTCATACGCTTCCATCGCCGACTTGAGCCGCTTGACCCGGACACTCCCCTTCACATAGGCCGAAAGAGAGTTGTCAACTTCTTCGGCGGCCAGCAGAACGGTCTGACGGTATTCCGCCACACATTCCTGATAGAGGTATTCCTGAAGGCGGACGTTATTCCGATACCGGCCGAAGTTGAGGATATTCCAGCGGAATCCCGGCGTGATCGAGGCGACCGCACTGCTCCCCTCGAACATATTTCCGATGTCCGAACCGTTCACCCCGAAGGAGCCGTTGAGCGAGAAGATCGGGTAGAGATCGCCCATCGCCGCGCCGATCTGGGCGTTCTGCGCGACGAGCGCCTTTTCGGCGGCACGGATATCGGGACGGCGTCGGAGAAGTTCGGCGGGAATCCCGACCATGATCTCTTCAGGCGCCTGCGGAACCGGACGGACCTCGGACATTACCTCGTCGACGTATCCCGGCGGATTCCCGGTCAGGACGCTCAGGCGGTTCACAACCGCGCGGTACGAAGATTCCAGGCTCGGAAGTTCGGCTTCGACGCTTTCAAGACTCCCGCGCGCCTGACTGACATCCAGCGCGTTGCTCTTGCCGACGTCCATCATCGTTTCGGTCAGCTTGAGCGTGTTGCGCCGGATCACAATGTTCTTTTTCGCGATATCGATCTGTTCCTGCAGCGTACGCGCCTGGACGTAATTCTTGGCGACATCCGAAAGGAGAATGATATACGTATCGCGGTAGAGTTCCTCCTGTCCCTCAAGTGCGGCTGTCGCCGATTCGGTATACCGCTTCAGACGTCCGAACACGTCGATTTCCCACGCCATGCTCATTCCGAGATCCCAGTTCTGATCCGCCTCGCGCGCGGCGTCCGGTCCGACCTGGTTCTCGGAATATTTCCGCAGGTCATAGGAGCCGTCTTCTCGGATCTGGGGGAAGAGTTCGGAGGTTGCCACTCCGAGCCGGGCGCGTGACTGCTGCACACGCCAGGCCATCTCCTGGAGGGTCAGGCTTCCGCCGATCTCCGAGCCGCTGCCAACCGTCTGATAGATCAGTTCGCTCAGGACCGGGTCATTGATGCTCTCCCACCATTCGGCCAGGTCGGCGCAGAGCTGTTTATGGATCCCTTCGTTTTCGATCTGCGTGTAATTCTCGGAAAGGATGGCACCCGGCCGCTGATAGTCGGGCCCCACCATGCATCCGGCGGTCAACAGCGCCATGACCGAAAGGGACGCGGCGATCTTCCGTTTAAGGTACATTTCAAATCCTCCATCGTTGTTTCTGTGCGCAGAGCGCTTAGGCTTGTAGCAATAGTTTCGGAAATTCAGGTTTTAACGGATAAGAGGGTTTAACCTGCGCTACCGGATTTTTCGGATGGAGGGATGCTACAACCGCGAAAAGTTTCCTATTTTAACATCAGGGTATTCCGAAGCGCCCTCACGGGGGATCCGAGAAGAAAGCTTAAAAGAAAACGGGGTGATTTCGGCGGGGCGTTTCCGCCGGTGTCAACCGACTTCGGAGTGGATCGGGAAATGAACAGGCAAAGGGGAAAACACGCGGGAAGGATTGATTCTTTTCGTAATTTGTGTAAGAATAAGAGGCGGTGGTAATAGCGGTTTTCAACCCGATTAAGGAGCGCAGAACCATGGCCGAAGAGAAGGCAACCTATAAAAATTCAGGTGTTGACCTGTCGATTTACGCGACCTCGATGGAAAAACTCCCCGGAATCGTCGCCAAGACGTTCACCCCGCGCGTCATGCGCCTGGACGGCGGGTTCGCCGGGCTTTTCAGCCTGAACGGAAAAATTTCCGAAGACGGACCGGCGAAAAAGTATACCGATCCGGTTCTGGTAAGCTGTACAGACGGAGTCGGCACAAAAATCAAAATCGCCTGCGCGGCGAACCGGCACGACACTGTCGGGATCGACCTGGTCGCGATGAGTGTCAACGATGCGATCTGCTGCGGCGCGGCGCCCCTGTTCTTTCTCGACTATGTTGCGATGCCGAAAGACAATCCCACCCTTTTGGAACGGATCGTTTCGGGAATCGCCGAAGGGTGCAAATCGGGCGGCGCGGCGCTGATCGGAGGCGAGACGGCAATCCTTCCCGATATGTACAACGAGGGGGAATACGACCTGGCGGGGTTCTGCGTCGGAGTTGCCGAACGGAGTGAAATCATCGACGGGAAAGCGATTCGGGAGAACGACATCCTGATCGGCGTGGCATCGAACGGATTCCACTCGAACGGCTACAGCCTGATCCGCAAAGCCGTCTTCGAAATGGGGGGACTGTCGGTCGCCACACCGCTGCCCGAATTCGAAAACAAGACGGTCGCCGACATTCTTCTCCGGCCGACAAGCATCTATGTCCGCACGGTTCTGACCCTTCTGGAAAAGTTCAAGGCCAATGACGGAATCCGCGGCATCGCCCACATCACCGGCGGCGGGCTGGCCGAAAACCTCGGCCGGATCCTGCCGAACGGGCTGACCGCCCAGATCGATGAGAACTCCTGGCCGGTTCCCCCCGCGTTCCGGTGGGTTCAACGGCTCGGAAACATCGACGAGGATGAAATGCACCGTGTCTTCAATATGGGGATCGGCCTGGTTCTGGTCGTCAAGCCGGAACTCGAACTCCAGGTTCGCGAGACCCTTTTGGGCCAAAAGCGGGAGAACTGGGTTCTCGGCAAGATCGTCCGCGGATGAACTGTTCCGCATTTTAAAACAGACCTTTGAAGGGGGCGCACGCCCCCTTTTTTATTCTCTTCCCGCCGCAGGGCCGGATCACCACGGAATGAGCCTCTGGAAAAAGTTCTTCTCCGGCGACGGCGGAACAGCATCGGCCGAAATTCCTTCGAGCTCGTCAGTATCGCTCGGACCGGCCGGGTCCGATTCGCTTTCCCGAACCGCGTCGGCCATCGCCAGACGTGTCATTTCAGGCGCGTCGGCCGGCAGATTCGCGGCAAGCATCGCCGCCGCCGGTGAGTTCGTTCGGCGCAGAAGGGACGCGACGTCTTTTTTCTCGAGTGCGGTTTGAATCTCGCTGATCAGCCGCTGGATCGACTCCTGTTCCGGACGGTCGAACGCCAGCTTGTAGAGGTGCAGATCATCGACCCAGACGGTTCCGCGCGGCAGAAGATCGAACCGGACCGCAAACCCTTCGGTCTCCTCGGTCGGCAGATGGTCGAAAAGGAGCGAGTCGCGGACCCAGATTACCTTTCCGTCCGGCGCCTCGCCGCGCTGTTTCATTTCACGTGCCCGGCGCAGGAGACCGGCGCCGACGTAGAGCCGTTTCTGCCACGTCTCTCCCCCCCGCTTCCCGGTCAGGGTCACAAAGAAGGGAAGCTCATCCGGCAGGTCGGCGGGGAGTCCGAACTTCGCATCGACGTAGAGCCGGCCGGTCGCCGGCAGTGCGAACGTTTCACCGATAATCCCCCCGGCCGACTCGCGCGAGGTCATTTTCAGCGAAGAATTCCCCTCAACCTGATTTTGTGTATCAAGCTCGGCAGTGAACTCGGGAGAACCGAAGCGGTGCCATCCGGCGGGGAGCCCCGGCTCCGAGGCGGGAATCACCGCACCGCCGTCCACCCCTTCGGCGGCCTTCCCGTCAGCGAACGGATTGCGGACCAGATTGAATTTCGGAATTTCAAGCCCCAGAATGGAGCCGTTCTCCTTCGCGTCGGATCCGGCATTGACCAGATCAAAGTCCGGTTCGGGCAGGCTCTCTTCAAACCCGGTGTTCAGAAGGGGAGTCTCGACGCCGTCCGAGGCGATCCGCAGACGGTTGATAAGCGATCTGGCCTCTTCCTCAAGCCGGCCTCCCTCTCCGCAGATATCGATCGGCAGCGAGGTCTCGAACTGCTGCACCGTCGTTTCCGGATCGTCGATCCGGAACGTCACCAGGTCGTAGGGACCGAGCGAACAGTTCCAGCGGAACCCGTACTGTTTCTGTTCCGGCCGTGAAAATTCCCGTCCGCCGGCGTAGAGGGTCGTCTCGGCGCGGGGAGAACAGTTCATGCGGAGTGTTACACCGCAGTGAAACGGCGCTGTACTGACCAGGTATCCCCAGAAGCCGTCGTCGTCTTTCCGGTATCGGAAGACAACCGGGCCGTTCAGCAAGGCCGGGGCCTTTTCCCCTTCCGCGGCGGAAACGGCCTCCTCTTCGGCCGGCGCGGCGCCCGGCGTGTACGTTTCGAACGGCTCGGCGGGAAGGGCGCGGAACGCGGCAATCCAGCGCCCCTGTGATTCCTCTTCTCCCATCGGCAGGGTTTCACCGCCGTCCATCAGACTGCACGTGTCGCCGGCCGCCAGCTGGAGAGCCCATCGCCGCAGATTCTGATAGTCGGAATAGGTGCAGCTCCCTGAAACCTGGGTCACCGTCGGATGATAGGGGCTCACGCGGTCGAACGAAGGGATATTCAGCGGTCTGGCGTCCCGGTAGAAGAGAACGCCGCCGATTCCTGCGCGCAGACCGGCATAAGGATCCGCCGGATCAGCCGCCAGGCCCGCGCCGCGCCAGGCGCCGGTAACCGGCACCGAACGGATCCAGCGAAGTTCGTCGGTACGCCGGATGAACTCCATATCGATTCCGCGCCGATAGAGCGCGCGGAGCTCAGCCGCCTCCGTCTCGCTGTCCGCCGCAACGGCGGCCGGAAGCGTTTCGTCCGGCTCACTCTGTGTGGCAACCAGCAGAAGACGTGTGCCGGGCCGGCGGTTCGCCAGGACGTGTGCCGCCATTCGATAGAAGCGGCTGACCGTAAGTGCGCGCCAGCGGATCCAGTCTTCGGTCAGGTAGTCGCGGATCATCGACGCGCGGCGGTGGAACCGCCCGTCGTCCCGCGCGTTCATAAAATCGCGGAGCCGGTCGCGGAGTTTTTCCGGACACCGCTCTTCGAGATGCGTCTCCCGGGCGAAGCGCAGAGAGGTCTCATCATCCAGACCGTTGTAGATGCTGTCGGGAAGACGCACAAAGGTGTCAGACGCCAGGTCGAGCGCCGCATCGCGCAGAGCCGGAGTTTCGGCATAGCGTGCGGCGAACTCGTCCAGCACGCGAAGGATTTCCCGCTGAACCGCCGGATGAAGGATGTTGTAGACCGGCCGGCCTTCTTTTGAGACCGGTTCCCCTTTCGCGCCGACCAGGTAATACGCGCCGGGGTTCCCCCCCTCGCTGCGGCGTGCGGCGCGGATCTCCGCTTCCAGGACCGGCAGCGGCGCGTTAAACGAAAAGAGGGGGGTCAGTTCAAGATTCTCCCGTTCGAACTGCCGCAAGAGATAGTCGACCACGTCTTTCCGAACCGGGTCGTTCCCCTCTGTCAGGAATATTCCGGAATCGAATTGGGGGTTCGGGCGAAGCAGGGGACTCGGATAGAGCGTACTTCCGTCGGCCATGACCGAAAGGAGGAGAGAATCCCAGCCGCTGATTTTCAGATAACCGCTCAGACGTTCGGCTCCCTGCTGAAAGGCGCGCCAGTCGCGCGCGCCGACCACCCCGGCCGTGGAGGGGGCGTTTTCGGCGAGAAACTGATCGCAGAAGGTCGGGCGTGAAATCACCGCAGTCATACTCCGCCGTCCTTTGGCCGCCGAGGGAACCATCGCCGTGAAACTGTCTTTGGCGCGGTAGATCCGGATCCGGCCGTAGACCGCGGGGGCCTGTGTGTCGCGGTTGACCAGAAGGATCGTCGGGGCGGCGGTCTTCGGCCAGAAGAGGAGACTGTACCGCAGTGTGCGGTGCGCGACCTGGTCTGAAAGGGACTCCTGACCGACCACCAGCTCCGTATCGAGTGTCCGGGGGAAAAGCCCTCCCGAGACCGAAGGCTCCAGAATGCTCACGCCGAGTTTCTGCGGATAGTCGGGAAGATACTCGATCTCGAGAATGTGAGGTTTCCCCGGCTCCTTGATCGGAACGGTGTACGATTCCCATGAGGGATCGGCGGGATTCCCGCTCGGGACAAGCCTGACAAACGAGGCGTCGCGCGGATCGTCCGAATCGAGCGGCCGCAGATGGCCGCTGCCGAGCGGGCGCTGCCAGAGGGAATCCCACTGGCCCCAGTCCCCCATTCGAGCGAGCGATTTTACCGACGCCTGGAGCTCTCCCCACTGCCACATTTCAAGAAAATCGAGGCTGAGAAGGTCCTCGGCATGCCGCTGACCCGAAGTGGCGGTCTCTTTCGCGCCGCCGCGCCGCGCGAATATCTTCCACCAGGAAGGGTTCGTCGGATCGATGGTGTCCAAAAGCGCCTCACGCATGTCCGCCGGTTCGAGAGAAGCCGCGCGCAGTGAGCTCGGGCGGGCGGGCGCCAGGGCGATCCCCTGAATCACACGCCGCGCCCCCGGAGCGGTCTCCTTCGCTCCGGTTGCGAACGGGTTCGCCGGCAGGGCAAACTTCCCCTTGGCGGCCGTCGGCAGGACCAGTTCAAGCGCAACGTCAAACGCTCCCTCAATCTGCCGGATCGGAACGGCAAACTCAAGAACTGCGTCCGGCGCGACACTGTCGAGCGGTTTGCGCTGGCTCCAGACAGCCGCGCCTTCGCCGGTCGGTCTGAGTGTCGCCAGGAACTCGTACCGCTCGGCTCCCTCGGGAAGACGGCTGACCGGAATGCGGATCAGAAGAGTTTCCCCCTGCTGAAAGACCATCGACGGGCTTGCGGGAAGGAGAGGAACGCCGTCGCGGTCCAGATGCTGAACCGAAACGGGAATCCGGTCGCCGGGGGCGCGTTCAATCACCAGATCATGTCCGGCGTCATCAAGCGGCACGCGGAGAGCCGACTCGCTCACATCGGCCAGCAAAAAAGTGCGTGAAAAGGAATTCGTCCCCTCCGCCGAACGGAACGAAAGGGAAAGCCGGCTCGACGGGACGGCGGCAACCGTCACCTGCGCGCCGCAGAACGCCGTCGGCTCCGGCGAAGAGATCGAGATAACCTTCCGGTCTTCGGAAGGATAGAATGTTACCGAAGCGCACCGGTCGCTTCCGAGCGGAGCCAGACCGGTAAAAGTCCCCTGCTCGAGACGGAGTTCCCCTTCCCACTTCTCAGGCGTGTCGCTCGTCCAGCTGAAGTTCAGGCGTGCCGTCGGGGTTTCCGTCCGGCCCGCTTCTCCGGCGGTTTCGGAGGCGCACAGGAAGGCGGACCTGTAAACGGCAGACACTGCCGTACAGACAATAAGCAGAAAGAGGGAGTATAACGGCGCAAAACCACCCTTCCCCCAAACCGATGGGGAAAGGAACGATTTCCGCGGACCCGCCGGACATCCATGTCCGAGCATACGCTGTCCGATCTGTGAAAAAAGGGCCGAATATGGGAGAACCCGCCCGCATAACGGAAACCTTCCGCAAGGGACGCGAACTTCCCTGTTCGGCGCCGGCATTCCGTGCCGTCCGCCCCCGCGAAAAGAACGGGGGAATTATACCCGACTTACCCCCTTAAAGCCAGATCAATTTTCCCGGGGCCGGATCAAAGCCAAAATGCTCCACTCTCTGCATTTTGGTTATTTTTACAGGCTTTTCACTCCGGCCGAAAGCGGAAAGCGGCGCGTCTTTTTCCGAAAAACGCGCCGAAATCCCTACCAAACGGCGGTAGAAAGGCGTATAATAAACGAAATATAACAGACAAAAGAGAGGATTTCGACTGTCTTACCGGGAGTGTTCCGTCATGAGTCACCGTCCTGCCGCATCCCGTCTGCGCACGCGCCGCAGCGCCGCCGAACCGCTTGAAGAACGTCTGGTTCTCAACGGGG
>ONWH01000289.1 GCA_900321495.1 uncultured Planctomycetota bacterium | reverse complement strand
CGGTTCCCGGCGGCGGAAAGCGCGTTCATATCGTCCATCATCCGGAAAAGTACGCCGTCTGGCAGGACCTCGTCCGCCATCGGCTCGAACGGGAACCGCTCGAGGGGGAATCGGCGGAAATCATGCGCTACGAGCCGGAACGGATCGATATCCGGGTCAGTCTGGCGCGTCCGGGAATGATTCTCCTCGCCGAACAGTACTTTCCCGGCTGGCAGGCCCGCGTCAGCGGAACGGACGGAGTGTTTCGCTCCGTGCCGGTCCGCCGTGCGGCTTCCGCCCTGCGCGCGGTCGATCTTCCGGCCGGAACCTCGACGGTGGTGATGGAGTACCGCCCGATACCGCTCCGGATCGGTATCGCGGTGACCCTCGCCGCATTGGCGGTGACACTGGCGCTTCTCGTTTCTGCCGTGATAAGGCCGTTCTGCCGCCGCCCGAAAGCGCTTTTCGGCCCGCGTGAAAAAACGGCCTGAACCGCGGGTGCCGGAATCTCTGAAACCCGTTTTGAACCGTTTTCCGGGAACGGGTTCGGAGTGTTTGACCATGCGCCTGAAATACGCTAGAATGAAACTGTTTGGCACGGCCGGCGTCCCGGAAAAAGACCGGCCGGAGAGGTTTTCACTGTTCGAATCGAATCTGCGGATCAATTAACGGAGGAGCGGAATATGTACGGCGCGATCATCGGCGATATGGTCGGGGCACCTTATGAGTTCGACCGGGGCAAAAAGACCAAGGATTTCCCGCTGTTTATCGGGGAATCGCAGTTTACCGACGATTCGGTGATGACCGCCGCGGTTGCCGAAGCCCTGCTCGATTCCGCCGGCGGTTCTGAAGAGACCGTCAAAGCCCGTCTGGTCCAGTCGATCCAAAGGTGGGGACGCCGCTATCCGAACGCCGGATACGGAGCGATGTTCTCATCCTGGCTGACCCAGAGCAGCCCGAAACCGTACGGCAGTTTCGGAAACGGGTCGGCGATGCGCGTTTCGCCGGCGGGCTGGCTGTACAAGGATATCGAAACAACGCGGACCGTCGCAAGGTGGACTTCGGAAGTCTCTCACAACCATCCGGAAGGAGTCAAAGGGGCCGAGGCGGTCGCAAGCGCGGTCTTTCTGGCGAGGACCGGCGCCGACAAGGGGACGATCAGGCAGTATATCATTGACGAGTTTGCCTACGACCTGTCAAGAACCTGCGATGAAATCAGACCCGCATATTCTCATGACGAGACGTGCCAGAAGACCGTTCCGGAAGCGGTGACCGCGTTTCTGGAAGGGAACGGTTTTGAGGATGTCATCCGTACCGCGGTCTCCCTGGGAGGGGACTGCGATACGCTGACATGCATCTCGGGAAGCATCGCCGAGGCGTTCTACGGAGTTCCGCAGAATCTGATCGGCGAATGCCGCGCCCGGCTTTCCGATGATCTGAAGGAGATTGTCGACCGCTTCTGGAATCACGTCCGCTGACCGCGGGGGACTCATCAGGCGAAATGCGGGCCGCCGAATCGGGGAGCATGCCGCGTTACCCGGCCGCTCCCTGTTCCTTTTGCGCGAACTGTGCGATCCGCCCGGCGGTGACGGGGGTAATGACCCCCTTTTCGGTGACGATCCCGCTGATCAGCCCGGCGGGGGTGACGTCGAAGGCGGGATTGTATATCTTAACGCCGTCCGGCGCGGTCTGGATTCCGAACCCGCGCCGGATCTCCTCCGGATCCCGCTCTTCGATCGGGATCTGCCCGCCGTCCGAAAGGGTTAAGTCGAACGTCGAAAAGGGAGCGGCCACATAAAACGGGATTCCGTGCGCCCGCGCGCTGACCGCGACCGAGTAGGTGCCGATCTTGTTGGCAACATCGCCGTTGGCGGCGATCCGGTCGGCGCCGACGAAAACGGCATCGATCTTTTTTCGGCGCATCAGCATTGCCGCCATCGAGTCGCAGATGAGCGTGACATCTATTCCGCGGGCGGCAAGCTCCCACGCGGTCAGGCGCGCGCCCTGCAGGAGCGGCCGCGTCTCGTCGGCGTAGACGCGGATCTTTTTTCCCTCCTCCTGCGCGGCGTAGAAGACCCCCAGCGCGGTTCCGTAATCGGCGGTGGCGAGCGCCCCGGCGTTGCAGTGGGTCAGGAGAGTGTCGCCGTCCCGGATCAGCTCCGCGCCGAATCGGCCGATCCGGCGGCAGAGAGTGCGGTCTTCGTCGTGGATCCGCTGCGCCTCTTCCATAAGCGCGGCGGCGATGTCGGCGGCCGAAGCGTTCTTCTCGGCGGCGGCGCGCGCTTTCATCCGGTCGAGCGCCCAGAAAAGATTGACCGCGGTCGGCCGGCTCGTCGCCAGATACGCGGCGGTCTGGCCGACTTTCGCCAGGAGTTCTTCGCGCGCCGGCGTTTTCCCTTCCGCAAAGAGGGGCTGGATTCCCAGACAGACGCCGTAGGCGGCGGCGATCCCGATCGCCGGAGCCCCCCGAACGGCGAGCCGCTTGATTGCGTCCCAGTCTTCTTCGGGTGTTGTGCAGACCAGATGGGAGAGTTCCCCCGGCAGCAGGGTCTGGTCGATCAGAACGAGACGTCCGTCGCGCAGCCGCGCAAAGGACCCGGCCGCCTGCGGGGCGTCCCAACGGAGAGTTTCAAAAGATGCCGCGTATGCCATCGGCTTGCCGCTTTGGTTATTCTGTGTAAATTTTGTGTAAAAAACGCCCGGAAGAGAATCATTACCGGGCGCGTGTTTCCGAATGAAAAATGCCTGTTCAGGCGTTTTTTTCGGCGGCGATCGCTTCGTTCAGCCTGGCGTCTTTCTGCGCGATTTTTTCGGCCAGCCGGCTGCGGAACGCCGCGAGCTTTTCGGCCAGCCCGGGTTGGGCGGCGGCGAGGATCTCGGCGGCGAGAATTCCGGCGTTCCGCGCCCCGCCGGAACCGATCCCGACCGTGGCGACCGGAATGTCTCCCGGCATCTGAACCGTCGAGAGGAGGGAGTCGAGCCCCCCCATCACGCCCGTCTCGACCGGGATTCCGATTACCGGCAGGGTCGTGTGGGACGCGACGACGCCCGCCAGATGCGCGGCCCCGCCGGCGGCGGCGATGATCACGCCCAGCCCGCGCGCGCGGGCGCCCGAGGCGTAATCGAGAACCTTTTCCGGCGTCCGGTGCGCGCTCATGACATGCACTTCATAGCCGATTTCGAACTCGTCGAGCGCGGCGGCGGCCCCTTTGATCTTCGGCCAGTCGCTGTCGCTTCCCATCAGGATACCGACCTGGATTTTACTCATTTCGAACCTCTTTTACTCTTTGCGCATTGTCTTCATCGCTTCGGCAAAGCGCGCGCCGGTTTTCTTTTCTTCGGCAATCCACGCGGCGACCTCGGCGGCGGCCGACTCGAGCGGAACGAGCTGCGCGTCTTTTTCCCAGCGCCACTTGACTTCGACTTTTCCCTCGGCGAGACCTTTGGTGCCGATTGTGATGCGGAGCGGGAACCCGATCAGGTCGGAGTCCTTGAACTTGACACCCGCACGCTGATCGCGGTCGTCGAGGATCACCTCAACTCCGGCGGCCTCGAGCTCGTCGTGGAGTTTCTGGGCGGCGGCGACACTCGCCTCGTCGGTCACCTTGACCGGACAGACGTTGACTTCGTAGGGGGCCATGGCGACCGGCCAGATCATTCCGCTTTCGTCATAACTCGTCTCGGCCAGTCCGGCGACGATCCGGTTCACGCCGATTCCGTAACATCCCATGATGATCGGCTTTAAGGAGCCGTCGGCGTCGAGGTAGCTGGCGCCGAGCGCCTCGGTGTATTTCGTGCCGAGCTTAAAGACGTGCCCGACCTCAATCGCGTTGCGGATCATCATCGGCTCGCTGCAGCGGGGGCAGGCGTCTCCGGCGGTGGCGTTCCGCACGTCGGCCCACTTGTCGGCGGTCCAGTCCCGTTCGACATTGACGTTGACCAGGTGCTTGTCGGCCTTGTTGGCGCCGGTGATCGCGTTGGCGACCGCGCGGACCTGATAGTCGGCGACGATTTCGATCTTCTGCGCCATTCCGACCGGTCCGGCGAAACCGACCGGCGCGCCGGTCACCTTTTCGATCGTTTCGGGATCGGCCAGTTCAAGCGTTTCGGCGCCCAGAAGACGGCGGAGTTTGTTCTCGTTCACGTCGTGGTCGCCGCGGACCAGGACCGCCAGCGGTTTTCCGTCGGCGACGTAGATGAGCGTCTTGATCAGTCTGGCGGGTTTCGCCTTCAGGAACTGGCAGACCTGTTCGATTGTGTGCGCGTCGGGCGTGTCGAGTTCGGCGACCTCTTTGAGCGGAACCGACGCGTCGGGACCGGCGGGGGGCTCGCCGCCGATCTCCGCCTTTTCGATGTTGGCGGCGTACCGGCATTTCGGGCAGTAGACGATGTTGTCTTCCCCGTTCTGGCTCGGAATCATGAACTCGTGCGAAGCGTCGCCGCCGATCGGACCCGACTCGGCTTCGACCGGAAGGAAGGGAACGCCGCAGCGGGTGAAGATGTCGCAATACGCTTTGTACATCTTTTCGTACCGCTCATTGAGCGATTCCAGCTCGGTGTGGAAGCTGTACGCGTCCTTCATCAGAAATTCGCTCGTTCGGAGGATCCCGAACTTCGGGCGTTCCTCGTTGCGGAACTTCGTCTGAATCTGATAGAGGGTGATCGGCAGCTGGCGGTAACTCGAGATGTAGCGCGAAACGATATCGGTGATCTCCTCTTCGTGGGTCGGGCAGAAGACGACCGGCACCTTCTTGCCGGCACGGGGCAGATCGGTCTTGATCAGGACGTTGCCGAAGGCCTCAACCCGGTTTGTCCGCTCATAAAGGGAGGTCGGGCAGAGGGCGGTCATGAGGAGTTCGACCGCGCCGGTCTTGTTGATCTCCTCGCGGACAATTGCGACCGCTTTTTGGAGAACCCGCAGGCCGAGCGGCAGATACGAATACGCCCCGGCCATCACCTGGGAGATCATCCCGGCGCGAAGCATCAGAATATGGCTCGGAATTTCCGCCCCGTCGGGGATTTCTTTCATTGTCGGTATTAAAGTCTGCGACCACTTCATCTTGCATTTCTCCAAAAAAGGCCGTGGTTAGGGACAGGGGGCTCGCTTTCCGTCTGAGATGAACCGGCGATCCGTCCGCCTGAACGAGCCCCCCTTTAATTGTAGTACGTTTTGACCGGTTTCGGTCAGCCGCCTTTCTGCCGGCGCTGGTATTCGCGGCTGGCATAGACCAGCGTTTCCCGTTCGGTGTCGGTCAGGCTCCCCTCGCCGGTCGCCCGGATCTTGCGCAGAATACGGTCGACTTCCGCTTCGATCTGTTCGTCGGGAACAGGGGCTGAGGTATGTTTATGCAGGTTCCAGGTATAGGACGGCCGGGATGACTCTTCCGGTTTGGCAAACCTCGGCTTTCTGCGCCATTTGGAAACGCTGAATCGGGTGAATTTCAGCCCGGCGAAGAAGTACAACGCGGCCAGCGCCGCTCCGGCGATATGGACCGAGTGGGCGATATGGCTTCCGCCGTTGAAGGACCCAAGGGTGTCCATGACGACATACATCACGCCGAGCGCCCAGGCGGGCATCGGCAGGAGCCCGAAGAGGAGGACCTGCGCCCGCGGGTAATTGCAGGCGAAGAGAATCACGATCGCCGTAACCGCGCCCGAGGCGCCGAGCATCTCGGCGTGAAGCGCGGTCTGTCCCGCCTGTACCAGACGATGGCTCGCGATTCCCGTCTGAATCCCCCAGACGAGACCGCCGACCAGAACGGCAGCCATATAGAAAATAAAGAACTCCGTCTTTCCGTATCTCCGCTCGATCGGGGGACCGAAGAAGAAGAGTACCAGCATATTCCCGAGAATGTGGTAGAAGTTCACCGGATCGTGAGCGAAACCGTAGGTGATCAGTTCGAACCAGAAAACCGGGTGAAAAATGGTTTCACTGTGCATCGCCAGGACGTGACAGACCTGATGCCCGGCCGGAGTGAGGAACATGTCGGCCAGAAAGATGATCACGTTGGCCATGATCAGCATAAATACGACGCTCATTCCCCCTGACGCACGGCGGAAGGAACGGTCGTCTTCGTCCCGGTAATAATCGCGATCGTAGATTCCCATAGAATGCTGCCTGTTTTAAGGACATGGTCGGTGAAAATCCCGCACCGTCAATTTTACCGCGGCGGCGCGTTTTTTCAAGATGAGCCGCCGCGGACCAGGATGCGGGCGGACTGAAAAGCGGGGCAGCCGCGCCCGGAATGAGGGGAGGGGGAATGTCAGCCGAGCCACTCGCCGCTGAAGACTTCGCGGGCCGGGCCGGTCATCATCACATGGCCGTCCGACTCGTTCCACTCAATGAAGAGATCTCCTCCCAGAAGGTGAATCGTAACCGCGCGGTCCGTCTTGCCGTTGAGGATGGCGGCGACCGCCGCGGCGCAGGCGCCGGTTCCGCAGGCGAGCGTTTCGCCGGTCCCCCGTTCCCAGACACGCATTTCCAGTTCGGCGCGGCTGATCACACGGACGAACTCAACATTTGTGCGGCGGGGGAACCGGGGATCGGTTTCGATCTGCGGGCCGAGCCCCAGAACCAGTTCGTCGGTCGGCTTTTCGACGAAGAAGACCGCGTGCGGATTTCCCATCGAAACGCAGGTGACCGCGAAATCGCGTCCGGCCGCGTCGAACGGAACTCCGGCAACGGGATCTTCTTCCCGGCCCGAGGGAGCGCGCAGAAGTGTCGGCACCTTTGCGGGGATGAGGATCGCTTCTCCCATGTCGACGCGGACGCGTGTTACAAGACCGTCTGAGACTTCCGGGTAGAGGGTGAGAACCCCTTTCCCCGTTTCGACCGTCAGGGGAATCCTGCGGCAGATGCCGTGATCGTGGACGTACTTGGCCACACAGCGGACGGCGTTGCCGCACATCTCGCTTTCACTCCCGTCCGGATTGAACATCCGCATCCGCGCGTCGGCCTTTTCGGAAGGAGTGATCAGAACCAGACCGTCTCCGCCGATCCCGAAATGCCGGTCGGCAACTTTTCCGGAAAGGGTTTCCGGAGGTTCGGGAAGGGTTCCGTGAAAAAGATCGACGTAGACGTAGTCGTTCCCCGCCCCTTCCATCTTGGTGAATTTCACTTAAACTGCCCCCTGTTCTACAAGGTCGTCCTGCTCGATCAGGTCAAAGACGCGGACGCTCGTCGGGGTGACGTAACACGAATCACCGGGTTCGAGACGGAGCTGTTCGCGGTCGAGATGGCTGATCTCGGCGACAAGGTTTTCGTTGTTTTCGGAAATGAGGTCGACCCGGACATGCGCGCCCGCCGAATGGATCCGTTCGATCTTCGCCGGCAGGCAGAGACGCCCTTCGATCGGTTTGCGGACGATCTTCAGATCGTGCGGCCGGACGAAGATCGCCGCGGCGCCGTCGTCGGTCCAGTTCTTCCGGCTGAGAACCATCTCGGCGGGACGGCCGCGATGCTTTCCGATCCGGACCTGTCCTTTCCCCGCCATTCGGCCCCGGAACTGATTGACCTGGCCGAGAAAGTTCATCACAAAGGCGGTGGCGGGCTGGTGGAAGACGTTGTCGGGAGTGTCGAATTGCTCGATCTTTCCGTTGTTCATGACTGCGACGCGGTCGGCCAGTTCGAGCGCCTCGTCCTGGTCGTGAGTCACAAAGACGCTTGTCAGGTGAATCTCATCGTGCAGGCGGCGGAGCCAGCCGCGCAGTTCCATCCGGACCTTGGCGTCGAGCGCGCCGAACGGCTCGTCGAGAAGGAGAACGTGCGGTTCAACCGCCAGTGCGCGCGCCAGAGCGACGCGCTGACGCTGTCCTCCGGAAAGTTGCGAGGGATACCGGTGCGCCAGGTTGTCGAGCTGGATCATGTGGAGAAGTTCCATGACCCGTTCGCGGATCTTCTCTTTCGGGAGGCGGACTTTACGCGGCTTCACCGTCAGACCGAAGGCGATGTTGTCGTAGACGCTCATGTGGCGGAAGAGCGCGTAATGCTGAAAGACGAATCCGACCCCGCGGTCACGGATCCGCTGTGAGCCGACGTCGTGCCCGCCGAAGAAGATCGGCCCGCTGGTCGGGTCGGGGACTTCCAGTCCGGCGATGATCCGCAGAAGGGTCGTCTTTCCCGAACCGCTCGGTCCGAGAAGCGCGACCAGCTCTCCCGTGTTGATTCGGATGCTGACATCGTCGAGGGCTTTGAACGTTCCGAATGTTTTAACGATGTGCCGAACTTCAATGCTCATCTGATTTCAAGTCCTTCCGCCTCAGGCGTCGCTTTCAGCTGACGACATTTTCCATTCCACAAAACATTTGAGTACCAGGGTCAGGATCGCCATGAGCGCAAGGAGCGTCGCGACGGCAAAAGGCGCCGCCGGGTCGGCGTATCCCTGATAGAGCGCGTTGATATGCAGGGGGAGCGTATTCGTCTTCGGCGAGTTGCCGACGACGACCATTACCGCGCCGAATTCCCCCATGGCGCGGGCGTTGCAGAGAATCACCCCGTAGAGAACCGCCCAGCGGATATTCGGGAGGGTCACGCGCCAGAAGATATGCCAGCCGCGCGCGCCCAGAACACGCGCGGCCTGTTCTTCTTCGGTCCCCTGCGCCTGGATGACCGGCAGAATCTCGCGCACGACGAAGGGGAACGTCACAAAGATGGTGACAATTACCACGCTCGGCGCGGCGTAGAGAATCCGATACCCGTGATCGCGGAACCAGATTCCCAGCAGCGAGTTGGTGCCGAACAGGAAAATGAACAGGAGCCCGGCGATCACCGGCGAGATGGCGAACGGGATGTCGATGAGGGAGACCAGGATGCTCTTCCCTCGGAACTGGAACTTGCCGATGCACCACGCCGCGCAGAGACCGAAGACCAGATTGGCGGGAACCGAAATGCAGGTTGCCAGAAGGGTCATCCTCAGGGCGCTCATCGCCGCGCGGTCCGAGACCGCGCGGAGGAAGAAGCCCGCGCCGCTTCGAAACGCCTCATAGAAAATCGAGACAAGCGGCACAAAGAGGAAGAGGGACATGAAGAGAACCGACAGGGCAATCAGAAGGATCCGCACGCCCCGCGGTTCGGTCGTCGAACGGAGGATCGATTTGCGGTGCTCGTTGTATTTCCGGATGATCTGTTTTTCTTCTTCGGTCATCGCGTCCTCCGGTCAGTTGGCCAGCGCAAACCGGCGGTTTGCCCAGATCTGAATCAGGTTGATCAGCAGGAGAATCCCGAACGAGACGGCGAGCATTACCAGGGCAACCGCCGAGGCGGGAACCTGGCCGTTTTCTTCGTAAAGTTTCGACAGGATCACACTCGACATGATTTCGGTCTTGCCGGGAATCATCCCCCCGATGAAGAGGACTGAGCCGTATTCGCCGACCGCGCGGGCGAACGCCATCGCAAAACCGGTGATCAGCGCCGGCGAGAGGGTCGGAAAGATGACACGCAGGAAGGTCTGATGGCGGCGCGCCCCCAGACTCGCCGAAACCTCTTCCAGTTCGCGGTCAATGTCGGCGATCGCCGGCTGAAGTGTCCGGATGACGAAGGGGAGTCCGATAAAGATAAGCGCCAGGGTCACCCCGATCGGCGTGCCGCGGATCGGAATCGGAAGGAACTGTCCGATCCACCCCTTTTCGGAATAAATCTGCGCCAGTGCGATACCCGAGACGGCGGTCGGCAGCGCGAAGGGGAGATCAACCATCATGTCGAGGAGCCGCCGCCCGACGAACCGGTAGCGGACCAGAACCCAGGCGACGATGAAGCCCATCACGGCGTTGACCAGCGCGGCGCAGAGAGACGCGCCGAAAGTGAGCTTGAACGATTTGGCGACCAGATCGTTCTGCATGATGTGGCAGAAATCGCCGAAGGTCAGATGCCGCGTGGCCAAAAAGAGCCCCGAAAGGGGGATCAGGACGACCAGACTCAGGTAGGTTACCGTAAGTCCCATCGTCAGTTTGAAGCCGGGAAGAACCGAGCGCTCGACCAGTCTCAGGCCGGGCGGGACGATCGAGACGAACTTCTTTTGGCCGCGCAGGTTTGCCATCGGTGTATTACTGCTTTCCGCTGATTTCGGTCAGCATCTGATCGAAAAGACCGTCCGAGTTGAAGTGTTTCCTCTGCGCGGCGATCCACCCGCCGAAGACATCGTCGACCGTGAAGAAGCGGACGTCGGGAAACTGGCTGCGGTTCTTTTCCATCACATCGGGATCGATCGGACGGTAATGGTTCCTGGCGATCACTTCCTGTCCTTCCGGCTGATAGAGGTAGCTGAGGTATTCGGTCGCGATTTCGCGTGAGCCGCGGCGGTCGACCACCGCGTCGACGATTGCGACGGGCGGTTCGCATTTGATGCTGATTTCCGGAACGACGATTTCGAACTCGCCGTTTCCCATCTGCTGCGAGAGGATCGCCTCATTTTCCCAGGCGAGGAAGGCATCGCCGTGTCCCCGTTTGACGAAGTCGTCGGTCGCGTCGCGCGCGCCGGTCGGCATCCCCTGGGCAACGCAGTTGGCGAAGACCTTTTTGGTGAATTCGTAGGCGCTCTTTTCCGCCGTTTCGACCCGCTCGGCGTTGGCCGGGTCTTTGACCGCGTCGATCCCGCCGAGATCGGCGAGTTCCTTATCAAGCGCGTAACCCCAGACCGCCAGATAGTTCCAGCGCGCTCCGCCGCTCGTCTTCGGGTTCGGCGTCACGACCTGAACACCCTCTTTGGCGAGGTCGTCCCATCCCCGGATGTTCTTCGGGTTCCCTTTCCGGACCATGATCACGATGGTCGAGATATACGGGCAGCTGTTGTTCGGGAAATTCTTCTGCCAGTCGGGTGAAAGGAGCCCCGGACGGCCGTTCCGCTCCATGGCGATATCGTCGATATCGAAGGCGAGCGCCAATGTCACCACGTCGGCTTCTTTTCCGCCGTCGCGGACCGCGCGCGACTGCGCGCCGCTGCCGGCATGGGTGTCTTCGACGGTGATCACCTCACCGGTCTTTTCAAGCCAATGCTTCTCAAAGACACGGCCGTATTCGGCGTAGAGTTCCCGGGTCGGGTCGTATGAGACATTGCAGATTTCGGTCACTTTGCCGGAGTTGTCCGCCTGCCGGCATGACGGGAGAAACGCGGCCGAAAGGAGAAGGAGAAAGCCGATCCATTTGGCGTTTTTCATTTCAGTGCCATCCTTGTCTATTGGGCGCGCGGCCGGAACCGCGCGGGGTGATATCCTTAAGGAAAATACGCACCGGTCCAAGTGCGAAACTTCCTGCGTATTTTATCTTTTTTTTCAGAACCGCGCAAGGTGAACCTACTGCATTGGTATGAAATCACTCGCGCTTTTCCGGCGGTTACGACTTCCGTTTGGAGTCGATTTCGTCCTTGGTGTCTTTCTCTTCCCGTTTCCGGAAGACCAGGCGGATCGGGACCTCTCCGATCGGCAGCTCGTCGCGCAGAACGCTTAAAAGAAAACGCCGGTAGTTTGCGGCGAACGCGTCGGGCATGTTGCAGAAGAGGATGATCGTCGGCGGAGCGACATCGGCCTGGACCGCGTAGTAAATCTTCGGTTTGCGGTGATAGAAGAGGGGCGGCGGATTGTAGTCCATCGCCGCGGCGATCAGCTTGTTGAGCCGTCCGGTCGGGATCCTCATCCTGTACTGTCGCTGCAGGACGCGCGCGTGTTTCAGAAGGCGGTCGGCGTTCTGGCCGGTCATCCCGGTAATAAACGCGATCGGCACATGCCAGCATTGCCCGAATGTCTCGCGCAGGTAGTCTCCCCAGCGGGAGGTCGGCATGTGGGGGGCCATCAGGTCCCACTTGTTCACGACGAAGATGACCGGGCGCATGTGGTCTTCAATCAGGTTGACCAGCTGCTTGTCCATCTTGCTGATCCGCTGCGAAGCATCGAAGAACATCAGGACGACGTCGGCGCGGCGGATACTCCGCTTGGCGCGGGTGAGCGCATAGAAATCGAGATCCGAGCCGATACTTTTCCCCCGCATAAAACCGGGGGTGTCGATGGCGACGATCGTCTGCCCGTCCCATTCGAGCCGGACGTCGATGCAGTCGCGCGTTGTGCCCGGAACACTGCTGGCGATCACGCGCTCTTCATGGGCCAGGGTGTTGACGAAAGTGCTCTTCCCGACGTTCCGCCGCCCGACAATGGCGATCTTCATCGTCGGGTTCCCGGTGCTCTCGCCCCGGTCCTCAAACGCCGCCGGCGGGAGCAGGCGCTCGAACTCTTCCATCAGCCGGACGCGGCCGATCTTCTGTTTGGCGCTGATTTTGATCATGTCCCATCCGAAGACGCGGAATTCCTCCGCGTTTTTTTCCTGCTTTTCGTCGTCTGACTTGTTGACGGCCAGGAGGATCGGGATTGAGAGGGGGCGGAGCTTTTCGGCGATGATTTCATCGAGCGGGGCGATTCCGGTCCGCGCATCGGTCACAAAGAGGATCATGTCCGCCGCCTCGAGCGCGAGCCTGATCTGCGCTTCGACGTCTTCGGAAAGGTCGTCCTTATCGACAATGCCGATTCCTCCGGTATCGATCAGCTCGATGTAACGGGAAGGAAAGGTCTCTTCGGACGGCGCATCGCCGCCGATGTCTGCCCCTTCGGCCGGTGCATCGGGTTCGTCATCCAGCGGCAGGAGCGCGGTGACGCGGTCGCGCGTCACCCCGGCGACAGAATCGACGATAGATATCTTCTCGCCGATCAGCCAGTTGAAAATGCTCGATTTGCCGACGTTCGGCCGGCCGACAATCGCGACTTTCGCTATACCCATAATTCGATTCACTCGCCCGGCGGTTCAGCCGGGGTTTTGATGATGTACGGTCCGTTTACAAAAAAACCGCACCGACAGCATACTGCCCCGATGCGGCGAGTCCGGACGGACTGAAATCAGCACATCTCAAAAATGACCGCGTTCGAGCGGCCCATGTAGGTCTGATTGATTTTAATGAAGGTTTTCTTTTCAACGGCACGGGCCTGCTGAACCACGTTGACCGGGCAGTCGTCGGCTATCCTGTCGCAGTTGAGCGTGGCAGGGAGCGTTCCGTTTTGCATCGCCAGAAGGGAGGCGGCCAGCTCGACCGCACCGGCGCCGCTGCCCAGGTTTCCGAAATGCCCCTTGGCCGCGTAGACCGGCAGATCGCCGAGAGCTTCGGCGATCCCGGCGGCTTCGGCGCGGTCGTCTTCAACGGTTCCGACTCCGTCGGCGTTGATATGGTCGAGGTCAGCCGCTGAAAGCCCTGCGTCGGCCAGAGCGCCGCGAATCGACATCACGACCGAACCGGACTGTGTGCGGAGTTCGTGCGACGGATCGTCGACCCGCGCGAATCCGCGCAGGACAGCGATCGGCTTGACACCGCGGGCTTCGGCGAATTGGCGTGTTTCCAAGACGAATGCCGCGCTTCCGTCCCCCAGGACCGTTCCGCACCGGTCGGCGTCGAACGGGCGGGGAACCGTGGCCGGGTCACTCGTCCAGGGGGCGAGATTGTAGGCGTTGCCCCGCGAAAGGAACGAGGGATTCGAGCGGTTGCCGCACCCGCCGCAGATCATCGCGTCGGCGCGGCCGTTTTCGAGGATGACGGCCGCTTCGGCGATGGAGGCCAGCGCCGCGGCGCGGTCCAAGGTCGGCGAGTTGTTCGGTCCGCGTGCGTCGAGCGCGATTCCGATGTGGCTGCTCGGCATGTTCGGAAGGTATTTGAGCATCCAAAGAGGCATCACCTTTTCCATCGCCTCTTTCCCCCACGTCGAGTAGTCGTAGGCGCCGTCTTTCATCCCGGCGAAGAAAGCGTCGGCAAGCTCGGCGATATCGATGCCGATCAGGTCGCACCCGAAGATGACGCCGATCCGTTCCGGATCGATCGTCTGAGCCGAGCCGTCGGCGCCGGTCGAAAGCCCCGCTTTCGCCACCGCTTTCATCGCGGCGACGAACCCGAGCTGGATATCCCGGCTCATCACCTTGATGTTCTTTTTCGGCTTGACATAGTCTTTCGGCCGAAAATCAGGGGTCTCGGCGGTCAGCGGGCGGTTCGGCGAGCCCTCGGCAACGAGCGTCGAGTAGCCGACGCCGCTCTTGCCGGCGGTAAGCGATTCCCAGAACTCTTCGGTTCCGACACCGATCGGCGAGACCAGATCGAAAGCGGTTAAAACGATTTCTTTTTTCATGATGCTCATTCAGTGAAGGTTGCAGTTTATAAAATTTACGGCGTAAAATGCCCCTTT
>ONWH01000292.1 GCA_900321495.1 uncultured Planctomycetota bacterium | reverse complement strand
ATGTGGGGGAAGGAGAATTACTGGTATTACGGCGGGAAGTTCGTGATGGACGTCGCCAAAGATCTGGACCGTCCCGTCGGCATGGAATTCGCCGGGATGATCCATTCCTGGTGGCATTACCGGTCCCGCTATCAGGCGTGGGATTCGGCGACCCGCGGCTTCAAGCGGTTCCTCGACATTCACCTGGCCTCGATGAAGGCGGGCGAGGAATATCAGCACGGCTGCTGGCTCGGGCATGACCCGGAAATCGACAAGTACGGCGGAATGAAAGAGGGCGGCCTCTATCTGCCGCTGCAGCTCGGCTGGTGGAGAATTGTCGGCTGGGAAAGGCCGCAGTACGACCCGACTTACCCGGACGACATCGACTATATCGGGTGCAAGCTGGTCGGGAACAACGCCGGTTTTTCGTTCAATCATCCGGTCACCGCCGAAGAGATGGACAGCAATCCGTTCCTGGGCGAGTGCGCGGCGCTTCTGCGGGATTACGCCCGGGCGCGGAGCGCCGGTCTTGACGAATCGATTCTCGAAAAGCTCCGGCAGCCGGGAAAGGAGTTCAAGCTTTACCGCGACGCCGACGGAACCCCGTGGTTCCGCGAGATGTTCTATAAGAAGCACAAGATCGTCCATACCGCCGACCCGAGCGCCGAGTGGACCGTGACAAACGAATTCGGCGCTCAGCCGCTTTCGATCCGCCTGGCGGCTCTCCGCACGCCCGCCTCCTGCGGCAGTCCGGAAAAGGGCGTACGGTTCGATCCGGCCGGAGTTTCCGCGGAGTGCGAGGGGAACCGCGGCGTGACCGGGCGGCTGGAACCCGACGCCGGAACGGTTCCGGCGACCGGCGAGACGGCGTTTGCTTTCAGCGCGTCGAATTCCGGCGAGGTCCCGGACGACGCCGCCTGGGTCCGGACCGAGACGTGGCGGATGCCGGCCGAAGCCGATCCGCAGAAACTTCAGGCTACGGGGTTTTGGCTCTGCGGCGACGGACAGGGGGAAGTCCTCAGCATTCAGCTCGGCCTTTGCAGCCAGCTGGTGAAGATTGACTTTACCGGCTGGCGCTATATCGAGCTTCTCGAGGCCGACTCGGCCGAGGTGAGCCGCTATGTGTGGCCGCCGTCGGGATATTCGGTCTATACGCATTACCGGGAAACGGGGGATCTGCACGCCTGCCGGCTTTGGTATAACAATATTCCCGCCGGGAAGACGGTCCGGTGCCTTTTCGGTCCGATGGCGGCGCTCCCCTGCGGGGACTATGAACTGGTCAATCCGGCGGTGACGCTCAACGGCCGGACGGTCCGGTTCCCCGTCACGCTGGAGACCGGCACCTACTTTGAGCTTCGCGGCGGCAAATGCGTGAAATACAGCAGAGAGAATGTTCCGGTCGAAGAGTTTCTTCCCGAAGGCGCCGTTCCGACTCTTGAAAAGGGAGAGAACCGGATCAGCGTCGGCGCCGAATCGCCGCAGGGCACAAGCCGGAGGATGGAGCTGACCGTCATCGGCGAGGGGGACCGGCTGCAGTAGCCGCGGAAACGGCGTTCCGCCGCAAAAGGAATGCCGATAAAACATTTTGCTATACGAGGTTAAGATGAAAACGAAAAAATCATTGATCGTTCCGGGAATCATTCTTCTGACGCTCTGTGCGGCGCTTTCGGCGGAGAGGGCCGGCGCGGCGTCCGTCAAACCCGGCTCGCAGGCGGGCGAGAAGATGACGCTGAAGATCGCCGACGCCGATTATACGTTCGTCTGGTGCCCGGCGGGGGAATTTGTGATGGGGAGCCCCGCGTCGGAAGAGGGGCGCTACAGCGCCGAAGTTCCGCACAAGGTCAAACTGAGCAAAGGCTTCTGGCTTCTGGAGTCGGAAGTGACGCAGGGGATGTGGCAGAGCGTGATGGGAACGAGCGTCCGCCAGGAGTGTGAAAAAGCGGGGGGCCACTGGGTCACCGCCGCCGGGCCCGACTTCCCGATGTTTTACGTTGACTGGAACGGCGCGAAAGCCTTCTGCGAGAAACTGAGCGAACGGGCCGGGTGTGAAATCACCCTGCCGACCGAAGCCGAGTGGGAATACGCCTGCCGCGCGGGAACCAAAACCCCCTACGCGGCGGAGAACCTCGGCGAAGTCGCCTGGTATGCCGAAAACAGCGAGTATAAAACGCACGAGGTTAAAACCAAGGCGCCGAACGCCTGGGGCCTTTACGATATGCACGGGAACGTGTATGAATGGTGCCTCGACCAATACGGCGATCTGGGCCCCGAACCGGCGGCCGATCCGCTTGCGGCCGCCGACGCCGCGACGCACGTCTACCGCGGCGGGTGCTGGGACAGCCTGGCGCGGAACTGCCGCAGCGCGTTCCGGATGAGGTATCCCGCGACGACGCGTCTCGATTATACGGGTCTGCGAATCCTGCTGGTTCCCGGCGCTGAAGATTGACCGGTAAGGGCATTGTTGTGTTAAATCAATCGGCAAGCGCATATCGGATTGGCAGGGGGTTGAGACGATGAAAAGCAGAAATCGTGCCAAGATGTTCCAACCATCGGTGTTCATTCCGATTCTGGCGGCCTTCCTGTTTCTTTTTCCCGCGTTTTCTTTTCCCGGAAGAGGGGAACAGGCCGGGGGAGAAGACCAGGCGGGCGGTAAAGCGGCTGTTGCCTGCGCCGATCATTCCGAACCGTTCGGACCCGGCTCGTTTGCCGGAGAAAAAAAGACGCTGACGGTCAGAGGCGTTGATTACGCGTTCCGCTGGTGTCCCCCCGGCGATTTTCTGATGGGAACTTCAAATCCGGCGGCGGATTTTCGCAATAACAATCCCTTGCATCGCGTAAGATTGACGCAGGGTTTTTGGATATTGGAAACTGAAGTCACGCAAAAGATGTGGAAAAGCGTGATGGGAACGGACGTGATTGTCCAGCGGGAAAAGGCGGCGGAACAGGATTCTGAAGAGGAAAAAGACTACTATGTTCTCGCCGGAGTCGGTCCGAATTACCCGGTCTATTATGTGAACTGGTGGGAAGCGGTCTCGTTCTGCCGCAGACTGAGTTTTCTTTCCGGACAGACTGTTCAGCTTCCGACCTCTGCTCAGTGGGAGTATGCCTGCCGTGCCGGGACACAGACCGATGTTTATTCCGGAAATATTGAAAATTTTCGACGTGATGATATTCCGGAATTGGATATGATCGCATGGTATGCCGGCAACGCCAGTATCGATTACAGCGGGGGGGAAGTTGACGAAGGATTTGACTTCGGTCCAGACGTCCGTTGCAAAAGGAGGTTTCAATCTAACGGTAATCTTTTAGGTTCGCACGAGGTCAGCGGGAAAGAGCCCAATCTTTGGGGACTTTACGATACGATCGGAAACGTTCGGGAATGGTGTTCAGACTGGGCCGATTTCGGCGATACCAGGGAGCGTTTTAAATATCCCTACAGAAGTTCCGTTAAATGGTGGAAAGGCTGGTATAGCGGCCCTTCCTATTATCACGCGACAGACGCAATCCGCACCGGATTCATTGTTCACGAGGAAGCTTTGGATGTGGAGGACTATTATATTACCGTTGATCCTGCAGGAATTCCTTTAGATGCCGGTTGGGGGAAGTTTCATCGGGGCGGGGGATGGCTCGCTATTTCCCGGGTTGATACCGCCGCGTGCCGTGATTACGAAATTCCGTACTGGCGGTGTATGGATTTAGGATTCCGGGTGGCGCTGATATCCGAAACCGCAGATGGTGAAAGTTTGGCGTCTGTTGTTCCCCGGACATTTCCCGGCGCGGCCTTGTACCGGGAAGGGATGAATGTTCCCTCCCTCTTGTTTGAAGACGGAGCCTGTACCGAATTTATTCCTCCGCCCATGAAGAACGGCCGTGATATTTCCCCTGCGGCACGGACACTGACAGCTCTTGCCGCCCAGCTTCTTAACGAGCGCCGGGTTCACCAACCCAGGTGGGCTTACAACCTGTTGAGACTTTGCGGTATCGAATGGTTCGT
>ONWH01000294.1 GCA_900321495.1 uncultured Planctomycetota bacterium | reverse complement strand
GGCTACCTGAAACGGATAGAGATCCACGGAACAACCGGTTCGGCAATGATCGAGGAAGAAGACATCGTCACATGGGATTTCGCCGAATCGGCCGAAGAGGATGCCGCGATCCGCGAGTCGATGCTCGGCAAACTCTCCGGCGGCGGCGGTGCCGCCGACCCGGCCGCGATCAGCTTTAAGCCGCACGCCAAACAGTTCGCCGATGTCATGAAGGCGATCGAAAACGGCACGAAGCCGCTGATCGACGGTTACGAAGGGCGCCGCAGCGTTGAGGTGATCACCGGGATATACGAGTCGGCAAGGACGGGCCGCCCGGTCAGAATTTCCTGAACGCAATACAGCGCGGTCCGCGGCAATTGCCGGACCCGGTTTGAGGAACGCCGATGGAAAACGTGATCTGCATGAAGTGGGGAACCCGTTACAGCCCGTCGTATGTCAACATTCTGGCCTCGATGGTCCGGCGGCATCTGCCCCTCCCCCACCGGTTCGTCTGCTTTACAGACGACCCGGCGGGGATCGATCCGCGTGTTGAAACACGGCCGATCACCGGAATGGTTCACGACCCTTCGAAGCCGGAACGGGGCTGGATGAAACTCTCGATCCTGGGAAAAGGAGCGGAGGGCCTCGAAGGGCGGGCGCTCTTCCTCGACCTGGACATTGTCATACTCGGCGACATGTCCCCCTTCTTTGAACTTCCGGGGGAATTCCTGATCATCCGCGACTGGAACCTCCGCGGCGGCGTGATCGGAAATTCTTCGGTCTTCCGGTTCGAGCTTGGAAAACACGAAGACGTCTTGCGGAAATTCCTTGACCACGAAGAGGAACTTCGAAAAAAATACCGCAACGAGCAGGCGTATCTTTCGATGGCGATGAGGGAGAAAGGGATTCTCGGCTACTGGCCCGAAGACTGGTGCCGGAGTTTCAAGAAGCACTCCCTGCGTCCCCTGCCGGCGAGTCTCTTTCTGGAACCGAAACGTCCCGGACCGAACACGAAGATCGTTGTGTTTCACGGTTTCCCGAACCCGCATCAGGTTCTCGGCGGCTGGCACAACCTTAAAAAACTCCGCTGGGTCAGGCCGGCCGGCTGGATCAATGACAACTGGAACGTCAGCGACTGACCTGAGCTGTCCACCAATCATTTAACGAAGATTTCTGAAGCCATGCCACGCTCCAACCAATCTGCCCGCGGCGGCCGCGGAGAGCCGGGCCGCCGGAAGAACCGTCCTCACCCCCTTTCCCCCGCCCGGGGACAGGCTCGGGGAAAGCGCCGTCCGGTCGGCGAAGCCCGCCGGAGCGCCGGTTCCCTTTTCGCCCGTCCGGCGATCGGTTCAAAGAAACAGGCCGGAGCGAAAGAGGATGACGCGCCCCGCCCGCAGGGCCACCGCGTGCAGAAGATTCTGGCGGCCGCCGGTTACGGCAGCCGCCGCGAGTGCGAAGAGCTGATCGCGACCGGACGCGTCGAGATTGACGGGAAAATTGTCACGGAACTCGGTGTCCGCGCCGATCCGCTGGTTCAGCGGATTCGAGTTGACGGCGAGAGTCTCCCGAAGACGCGTCCGGTCTATCTGGCGGTCAACAAGCCGAAGGGATTCCTCTGTACCCACCGCGACCAGCAGGGGCGGCGACGGGTGATCGACCTGGTTCCGGATCAGTTCGGCCGCGTCTTTCCGGTCGGCCGGCTCGATCAGTACAGCGAAGGGCTGATCCTTCTGACAAACGACGGCGCATTCGCCGAACAGCTGGCGCACCCCCGTTTTGAAGTGCCGAAGAAATACCAGGTCCAGGTGGCGGGCGAGGTTGAACCGGATCTGCCGCGCCGCCTGCAAAAGGGAATCCACATCGCCGAGGGTGTGGTTCAGGCCGATGAGGTGAAAATCAAGTCGCGTCACGCGCTCAGCTCGGTTCTCGAAATCGTCCTGCGCGAGGGGAAAAACCGTGAAATCCGCCGGATGCTCGCCCGGATCGGACATAAGGTTCTGACGCTCCGGCGGATCGCAATCGGCCCTGTCAAGCTGGGCGGCATGGCACCGGGCGAATACCGTCTTCTGACCAAGCAGGAGGTGGCGTCTCTCTACAGCGCGGGGAAGGGCCGATGACCGAAACTCCGCAAGACACCGTCCGCGCGGTACGGCGTATAACATGGATCGGGCTGGCGCTGAATCTGCTCCTCTCGGCGGTGAAATTCGCTGCCGGGCATTTCGGGCACAGCCGGGTACTGGTCGCCGACGCGCTGCACAGTCTCTCAGACCTGGTGACCGACGCGGCGATTCTGATCGGCTCGCGCTACTGGGGCCGTCCTGCCGACAAGTCCCACCCGAACGGGCACCGGAAGATCGAGTCGCTCGTCGCGCTCATCATCGGAATGATTCTGCTTTTGCTGGCGATCGGGCTGATCCGCGATGCGGTGGTCGCACTCTACGAGCTCCTTGAAGGGAAAAAGATTCCCGTTCCGGGGAATTCGGCGCTTCTGGCCGCCCTCTTTTCGATTATTGTCAAGGAAGCTCTCTACCGCGCGACGATGCGGGTGGCGCAGCGGGTGAACAGCTCGGCGATCGCCGCCAACGCGGCGCATCACCGCAGCGACGCGCTCAGTTCGATTCCCGCGCTCTTTTCGGTCGGAATTACGATCGTCTTCGGCGGAAAATGGTCGTTCCTCGACCCGGTCGGGACGGTCATCGTCGGCTGCCTGATCCTCTCATCGGTTTATCAGATTCTCCGCGAGCCGCTCCACACCCTTCTGGACCAGGGAGAAACAGAGGAGATTGTCGACAGGATTGAACGGATCGCCGAACAGGTTCCTGAAATACACAGGATACACGACATCCGGACCCGTCCGCTGGGAGGCGGGCATTTTGCCGCGGACCTTCGGATACACGTCGATCCAGGCATGCCGGTCCTCACCGCGCACGCGCTCTCACACCGGCTGATGGTGCTGATCACTCATCAGGTTCACGGGATCGTCGATGTCGTCGTTCACATTGAGCCGGACGACATGACCCCGGACGGAAAACCGAAAATCTAGTTTTTGAGCCGCTCGGCGTAAGCCGGGTCAACCCACGAGACATCGGACAAAAGGTCCCCCAGCGGATCAATGTCGGCTGCCGAGAAACCGAGCGGGTTGTGGCGGCGCCATCCTTCGGCGTACTCGTACTTCCCGCTGAGTTTTCCGACACCGGCGGCCGCCTCGGTCATGGAATCGAGGTAGGAATTGTACCCCTGCGAAACGTCGAGCCACTCCTTTTGACTCTTGTGACACGCCAACGCCTCGCGCTTGCGCTGTAAAACCGAAGAGATGTCGACGTACCGCTCGGCGCGGACCAGACGGCGCATCGGATCGAGGTTTCCGTGCGGCTGGCCGTGGTAAAGCGCAACGTCTTTAAAGGTCGGCGGGGTCGGCGGGTCGACCGGCGCGTTGACCATCCCGCGGCAGAAGGCGGCGGTCACTCCAAGGCGGACCGCGTTCTGATGATCCTCCATGTAGTCGACCGGCGACTGGAGAAGGATGATGTCCGGATCGACCTGGCGGACAACGGCGATCACCTTGGTCAGAGTCGGCCGGTCGTAGAAGACATCCAGGTCGTCGACGAGCGACTCGTGATAGACAAACCCCATCTGTGCGGCGCTCGCCGCCGCTTCGTCGCGGCGGGTGCGGATGATTTCTTCGCGCCGCATCGTCGCGGTTCCCCACGACCCGTTGGCGATGTTCATGTAGTGGACGTCACATCCGCGGTCCTTCAAAAGGAGCATCGTTCCGGCCATCACAAATTCGATATCGTCGGGGTGACACGCAATCGCAAATACCGTCGGCATGGTCTGTTCCTTCCCTCTGCGTTTTCAGTGCATTTCCGCGCCGACCGTTTTGATCGCGGGCCGGTAATAATGGAAGTGGACGTTCGGATGGTCGGCCAGCAGGGACATCGGAACCGCCGAGTCGGGGATTTTTTTGGCGATCATCCACGCCGAGAGACGCATTCCGAAGGGGTTGTCATGGGTTCCCGCCTGCCAGATGCTGACCTTGTTCGACTTCCATGTTTCGACCGGACCGACCGTCGCGGCCGATTTCGGCACGTTGGCAACGTAGCCGCCGCCGCTGGTGCGCGCGTTCTGCAGAATGGTGATCGGGTGAAGCTCCGTTACACGCGCCGAGAGCTTGCGGTACTCTTCCGGGGTCGGCGGAGCGTCCTTATACTTTCCCTTGCGGCGAACCGGGTCGTTAAACGCCCAATGTTTGGTATCCCCCTGCCCCCCCTGCATCGTGTCGCAGACAATGTCGCTGAACGTCTGTGTGTACGCTTTCAGATCCCCCGAAGGGAAATGGATGTTCTCTTTCGGCATCCGGAGTTTTTTATCGATCCGGTTGAAGCAGAGCTCGAAATCGGCCTTGGCGAAGGAGAGAGGATGGTCCATTCCGACCGGAACGCCGTCCTCGACCCACTCGTCCATCCCCCAGAAGTGGGCGTGCTTCAGGCTGATCCCCAGAGCATTGACGATCCGCGCGACGATCGGGAGCTGTTCGGTCGGGCCGATCGGACCGCAGATGCCGACC
Organism: uncultured Planctomycetota bacterium; assembly: GCA_900321495.1. Taxonomy (GTDB): domain Bacteria; phylum Planctomycetota; class Planctomycetia; order Pirellulales; family Thermoguttaceae; genus RUG695. Next base: position 7,523 of record ONWH01000294.1, on the reverse strand, counting down.
GGATTGTCGGCGGTCGCCTTCCGCCACGCTTCGACATACTCAAGCGCCTCGGCGGCGTAAAACTCTTCAATCGTGTCGTAATAGTGCACCGTAAATCCGGGACGGGAAAGTTTGAAAAGGGATTTTTCGGTCAGCTTTGCCGCGTCGGCAAGAATTTCCGGGTCGAGTGTCGTGTAATCCCACCATTCGGGGGCCACTTTGCTGAGAGGTCGGGACATCGGTTTTTCCTTTCGGTTGTTTCCCTTGTAATTTACGCCAGCCAACTTGACGTCAATTGTAAGCGGCGGGATAAAAATTGCAAGGGAAATTTCCGGAAGGCCCCGATTTCGCGGAAGAACCGGCGGCGCTGCCTTTACCGCAGATCTGGGCGGCGGAATGAGAGGCCGTCGAGCGAGGCGACCTTTTTACGGCCGGGAGAAGCGGTTTTCTTATCGGTCTTCTGCGGGGCCGCCGCGTTGTTGGCGGGGAACCAGCCGTTTTCGTCGCTTCCGGTCTCCGGATCGACCGAGAGAGGATGTTCCTGTTTCGGCGCGGCAAACGCCTGCGCTTCGGGGGAAGCCGATTCGCTTTCGGCCGCCGGTTCCGCCTCTTCGGTCTTGTCGGCCAGTTCAAAGCTCAGGAGCTCTTCCCCGTCCTCTTCAGGCGCGGCGATGGTGATCTGCCGCTCCGTCGGAGACTCGTTTTCCTCACGGACGGCCGTTCCGGCACGCCCGACCCGGCGCTCTTCCAAGGTAAACGGAACCGCCGGGGCATCGGTCGAGGCAAGCTGGCTTTCTTCGAGGGAATCTTCGGCGGTCTCGCCGCCGTCAATCTTCTGCGGCGCCAGGTAACGATGCCCGAACTTGCGGTTAATCGAAGCGGGAATCGGCAGATCGTCGGCCGGCTCGGCTTCGACGGAGCCCGGAGCGGCCGGGCCGGTCTCTGCCGGTACAAAGAGGGCGGTCTGCGTTTCTGCATCGAATCCGCCGAGGGCCGGACCTTCCTGAATCTGGCGGTACTCTCCCAGGGCCTCTTGAATTTCCGCCGCCGAAACGATTGTCTCGGGGCTCGCCCCGCCGGAGGAGACCGCTTCGTCGGAGATGATTCCGAAGACGGCGATATCGAGCGCCGGAAGTTCGGAGATTGTCGTCTTGACGCGGATACTCCTGCGGAATTCACCCGGAGTCTCGTCGGCCGCGGCGGTCAGGGTGACAGGGATCACATGAACGGTACTCTCCTGTTTCGCGGTTTTGAACTCCATCCGCGGATCGTCCGACTGAACCGAAACGATCTGGAACGGAGTTGAGCCGCGGACTACCAGGTTCCGCGTTGCCGATTCGCTCGGATGGATCACGCCGAACTGGAGATAGGTCGGTTTAACCGAAAGGGCCGAAATGACCTGGCCGTGAACCGGAACGAAGATTCCGGAACTTCCCGCCTCGTTCGAGGTGAAGCGGAGCAGGTCGCTGATATACCCGGGCTCGGCGGTCGGCAGAAGCTGCACATCGACCTTGTAGGTCTTCCGGTTTCCGTTGCGCGAGACGACTTTCGCCTCGGCACGGATCGCGGGACTGTTCTTTTTCATTCCGACCAGCTGCCAGTTCGTGAGCTGGCCATTGTATTGAAGATAGACCGTCTTGGTAACGGGAACCCCCTGGCCGACACTGCCGAACTCGACCACACCGGGATCAAAGACGACATCGGCACGGATGTGCGACATCACCTGCATCTGAACCTCTGCGGGATACGGCTGGCTGAAATGGACGGTCACGGTCGCCTTCCGTTTCCCGACATGGACCTTCCCCGACGTATCGACACGGGCGACAATCTCGCCGACCTCGCCGCTTTTGATCACCTTCTTCGGAACGGTCACATTGGTGCAACTGCAGCTCGACTGCGCGCTGAGGATGACGACGTCCTCCTTATAAATATTGCGGAACTTGAACCGCTGTTCAGCCTCGGAATGAAGCGCCAGGTCACCGAAATTCCGAGTCATTTCGGTCCCGGCCTCAGTAAACATCCGCAAGGCCCAGCTGTTCGAACCGGACGGAAACTGCGCCGACAGACGAGCTCCTCCGGAAAGCACCAACAGAGCCGCCAGAGTAATCCAGAGTCTTCCAGGGCAAAAACGGATCAAATGATTTGCGCCGCTTTTCATAAAACGCTGTACCTTTCTGGTTGAAACAGATATTACTTCCTTATCCTTGTCGGTTATTCGGCGATCGTTTTATTCGGAATTACCGGTTTATCCCCCATTTTATTAAAAAAAGATGGGACCTATTCCCAAAGCAAACAAAATAAACAATTTAGGAAAAAGAGAGTGTCGCTATCAAAAAAATCGGTTATAATTGGAGTAGACGGGGCGGTTCCGCCGCTACGGAACAACCCGCCCGCGTCGGAAGGGCAAAACTTGAGCGATTTTTAAATTTTTTCGGAAGATTCCCTCATAAAATGGAAATTGTAACGTAAGATTTACGTAAGCCGATCCGATTCGCCGGAGCGGCGGAGTTTGTCCTTCAGTTCCACCCGTAACGCAAGTAAGAACGCCGGTGCGTTTTAGCATAATGAAGTTAACCGCGATTTTCCTCTTTCGGTCAAAGTGTCTTCTGGGCTTCCTTCTGGCGGCTCTCTTTCTTCTGGCTCCTGCGGCGGACTCCCTTTGGGGCGCCTCGGAAAACTCCGACCTGAGAACCCGCGGCAAGCTGGCGATTCTCGGTCTGCGCAACGCCGAGACGATCAAGTCGTTCCACTTCCCGGAAGACTCGTACCTGGTCCTGATCCGGCCCGCCGGAACGCAGACGCCGGCCGACACCGTTCCCTCCCTGGACACGGACCAGCAGTCTCCCGCCGAGGCGGAATCGGACCGCTATTTCGTCTGTCTGATCAATCACCTTTCGACGGGAGAACGCCTCCTCCTTTCCGACGCCGCCGACGGCCGGTGGGATGAGATCGATTTCCTCGACGCGGTTCTGATTGCCGACGGTGTTTCGGATCGGGAACGCGCGGCCTGCCGCGAGATATACAACCGCCATCTGGAAAACCTCCGCCGCGAGATCGGCGAGACGGACGACGACTTTGAAAAAGTGCGGCACGTCTATGAATATCTGCACCGTGAAATCCTGACCGGTTCGTACGACCTGAATCTTTCGAGCGCCGCCGCCTGTCTGCAGACGGGAATCTACAACTGCGTGAGCGCAACCGCCCTTTTCAACGCGCTGGCCGGCGATGTCGGGCTGACCTCGTTCGGACTGGAAATGACCGGCCATGCCAAGAGCCGGATCCTCTGCGGCGACTCCTACCTCGATATTGAAACGACCTGCCCGAAATGGGATCTTCTCCCCGACCGCCCGGTTCCGATTCCGGAGACCGAGCCGGGAACGGCTCTCTGGGCGCGCGACGCCGCCTTCTTCCGGCAGGTCAACTATCTGGAATCAACCTCGGCGTATCCTTCCGAAGAGACGCAGGAGAACCAGCTTGCCTCCGCCCCTCTGCTGGAAGCCGACGGAGAGGATTCCGAGCCGGTCACCCCGGAACGCGCACTCGCCCTTTCGGGGAAGAAACCGGTCCGGACGGTCACCCCGGTTCAGTTCGTGGCGACGATCTACTATAACCGCGCGGTCGACTACTATCAGGAGAACAAATTCGACAGCGCCATCTATGCGTATCTCAAGGCGCTGGCGATTGACCCCAACAACAAGACGGTTCTCGGCAACTTCAAAGCGACGCTCAACAATCTGGCAATCGAACTCGCCTCGCGCGGGAAGAACTACAATGAGGCGATCCGCCTGACCGAACAGGGACTGGCACTCGATCCGAATTTCGACCAGTTCCGCGTCAACCTTCCCCTCTATTACCATCATTGGTCTTCGGAACTGCGGAAAAACAACCGTCTGGAAGAGGCGCTTCGGGTGGAAGCCCGGTACCGGCGCGCGTTTCCCCAGTCCGAAGCCAAGATTTTCTGACGGGGCGGATATGCGCTATCGGAATGTTTTCGTCGAAGGGATTACCTGTATTCTTCCCGACGAGATTGTCACTACCGAGGAGCTGGAAAAGCGCCTCGCGCCCCTTTACGAGCGTCTCCGTCTTCCCTACGGCCGGCTGGAACTGATGACCGGAATCCGCGAGCGGCGCGTCTGGCCGAAAGGGGAACTTCCCGGTGACCAATCGGTACGCACAGTCAACAAACTTTTCGAAGAGACCGGCGCCGACCGCGGAAAAGTCGGCGCGCTGATCCACGCCTCGGTCTGCCGCGACTACCAGGAACCGGCGACCGCCTGCGACGTTCACCGGCGGCTGCAGCTTCCCGCACGGTGTGTGGTACACGATATTTCCAACGCCTGTCTGGGGCTCCTTTCGGGGATTCTGCTGACCGCAAACCTGATTGAACTGGGACAGATCGACTCGGCGGTCGTCGTCGGAACCGAAACAAGCCGCGCGCTGATGGAATCGACGATCGGCCTTCTCTGCAACGACACCTCAATCACCCGGCGGAGCGTCAAGCCGGCGTTCGCCTCCCTGACCATCGGTTCGGGGAGCGCGGCGGTCCTTCTGACAAACGGAAAACTGACCCGAACCGATAACCGCCTCCTGGGGGGTGTCGTTCTGGCCGACTCGCAGCATGCGGCGCTCTGCCGAAGCCAGGTCGACGTGACCGCCGGCGGGAACGCCTCGGGACAGCTGATGCAGACCGATTCGGAAGCGCTCCTCCACGCCGGAGTCAACGCGGCGGCCGATGCGTTTGAGCTCTTTAAGGAAGAGACCGGCTGGACGCCGGAAACGATCGACCGCACCTTCTGCCACCAGGTCGGCGTGGCGCACGAACGGCTCCTTTTCAGCCGGCTGAATCTTGACCCGGCGAAAAACTACCGTACATTTTCCTTTCTGGGGAACACCGGAAGTGTGGCGCTTCCGACCGCTGCGGCGCTCGGGATTGAATCGGGGTTCGTCCGGGACGGCGACAAGATCGCCCTTCTGGGGATCGGTTCGGGGATCAATGTGATTATGCTGGCGGTCGAGTGGAACAGGACTCTCAGGAAGTCCGTGTAACGTCGCGATGTACAAGGGAACGGGGACTGAAAGCGTGACGCGCTTTTCAGTCCCCGTCTTTTTTTGGTCTTTGAAATCCTAGCCGAGCGGCTTGATCATCCGGCGCGGGTCGAGCGCCTTGTCGAGCTCCTCCTTTGAAAGGACGTTCTCTTCTTCACAGACTTCGCGGATCGTCTTGCCGGTCTTGTGGGCCTTTTTGGCGAGCGCGGCGGCCTTCTCGTAACCGATGTAGAGGTTCAGCCCGGTAACGGTCATCAGGCTCCGTTCGAGGGAAGCGCGGCATGCGTCCTCGTTCGGCTCCATGAGCGCCAGGCACTTTTCGGTAAAAACGGCGACCCCGCCGGCCAGGATCCGGACCGACTCGAGCGCGGTGTCGGCCATCATCGGCATCATGATGTTCAGCTGGAATTGCCCGCCGGACGCACCAGCCAGCGAGATCGCCGCGTCGTTGCCGATCACCTTGGCTGCCGCCTGCATGAGTGCTTCGCAAAGGACCGGGTTGACCTTGCCCGGCATAATCGAGCTTCCCGGCTGCAGATCGGCCAGACGGATCTCACCGATTCCGCAGCGCGGCCCGCTCGAAAGCCAGCGGATATTGTTGGCGACTCCCGTCAGGGATACGGCGACCCCCTTGATCAGCGCATGGGCGGCAACCAGACCGTCCCGCTGGGCATTCGCCTCAAAATGATTTTCGGCCTCGACGAAAGGTATCTTCGTCTCTTCGGCAAGCGCGGCGGCGACACCGGCGCCGAACTTTTTGTGCGTGTTGATTCCCGAACCGACGGCGGTTCCCCCCGCCGGAAGTTCCCGAAGCTCTTCAACCGCCCCGGCGGCGCGGCGGACGGCCAGCTCCATCTGCCGCGCCATGCCGCCGATCTCCTGTCCCAGGGAAAGGGGTGTGGCGTCGGCCAGGTGGGTTCGGCCCGACTTCAAGACCGTATCCCATGCCCGGGCCTTTTCGGTTAAGACTCCGGCCGCCCGGGAGAGTGCGGGAAGAAGCCGGTCATGGATCGCCCGTGCGACGGCGACGTGGATCGCCGTCGGGTAGATGTCGTTGGTCGACTGCCCGCGGTTAACATGGTCGTTCGGGTGGATTTTCTTTTCCGGGGCGAAACGGTCGTAGCCGGCCAGTTCGGCGGCGCGGCTGGCGATCACCTCGTTGGCGTTCATGTTCGTCGAAGTGCCCGATCCGGTCTGATAGACGTCGATCGGAAACTCGCCGTCCCATTTCCCGTCGGCAACTTCACGCGCGGCGGTCAGGAGGGCGTCTATTTCCGTCTCGGAAAGGGGTGCGCGGCCGGCCGATAGGAGCCCCAGGTCGCGGTTCACGCGGGCGGCGCACCACTTCACCAGGCCGAGCGCGTGGATCAGTTCCGGCGGCGCGGTCTGTCCGGAAATCGGGAAGTTTTCAACCGCCCGCTGCGTCTGGGCGCCGTAATACGCTTCTTTCGGCAGACGGACCTCGCCCATCGTGTCGCGTTCCACTCGGTATTCTGTCATACGCATCTCCGCTCCTGTCTGTGGAGTTTTCTGTAAAGCTCGGCGTAGCGCCGGAGCATCTGTGAAAGGCCGAACTCTGTCTCGATCCGCTCTTTCGCCGCAGCGCCCATCCGGCGGCGGCGCGCTTCGGCCTCCGGCTGAAGCAGGAAGAACGACTCGCGGCAGAATTCGGTCCGGCGCCGTATCGGCTCGCCGTGAAATTCGGGAATCAAAACACCCGTTTCCCCGGGAACGACGAGCTCCCGGTGTCCCGGGATATCCGAGGCGACGACCGGCACGCCGGCGCTCATCGCCTCCATGACCGTGTTCGAGAGGCCCTCATATTCGCTCGTCGACCAGAGGAGATCGAAGTGCGGCATGAAATTATACACGTCGTCCCGATGTCCGACGAAATGGACGGTGTCCGTTATCCGAATCTCGTCGCGGTACCGAAGCAGGTTTTCCCGCTGCGGGCCGTCGCCGATGACGACCAGGTGAAAGTCCAGGCCGGTAAACTTCAGCTGTTCGGCGGACCAGACCGCATCACGAACCCGTTTCTGCGGCCAGAGGCGGGCAACCAGGCCAATCAGAAAGGGGAGCGGCTTTCCCGGTTCTCTGCGCACGCCGAGCTGCCGGAAAATCTCCTCTTTGGAAACGCGGCTCGGCAGAAGAGGCGTCGCCGCGTTCGGGATGATTTCAAACAAAGATGCGGGAATCCCCCGCTCGGCGTAAAATTCGCGCACTCCGACACTGTTGGCGGCGATCACACTTGTCTTCTTGGCAAGCCTGCGGTCGACCGCCAGGTGCCAGGGCTCTTTCCACGGGTCGACACACCGTTCGCCGCAGACGATCTTCGTTACCCCGCACGCGGCGGCGGCGGCGCGGCCGTACGCGTTGGCCGCGAAGATCCATGTGTGTACGATGTCCGGCCGAAACGCGCGGATGACCGTTTTGAGCCGGTAATACGCCGCCGGAGAAAACTTGTGTTTCTTTCCGATCTCGTATACCGGAATCCCGGC
>ONWH01000295.1 GCA_900321495.1 uncultured Planctomycetota bacterium | reverse complement strand
GCGGACGGTTTGCTACGTTCACGACGAAAACGAAGAGTCTTCGGTCGGCGATACCGTAGAGATTGAGGAATGCCGTCCGATGTCGAAGCTCAAGAGATGGCGCCTGGTCAACATCCTCCGCAAGGCGGAAGTGATCGAACCCGAAAACTGAGACTTCCTCAAATTACCAGCAAGAGAAATCCCTAGATAAGATAGTGAGTGATCAAAATGATCCAGATGCAAACTCGTTTGGATTCGGCCGACAACACGGGGGCGAAAGAGCTCCAGTGCATCAAGGTCCTGGGCGGAACTCACCGCCGCAGCGCCGGGCTGGGCGATATCATCGTCTGCAGTGTCAAGTCGGTCATCCCCGGCAGTGCCGTTAAGAAGGGGTCGGTTGTCAAGGCGGTCATCGTTCGGACGAAAGCTCCGACCCGCCGCGAAGATGGAAGTTACATCCGCTTCGATTCGAACGCGGTCGTTCTGATCGACAACGACCAGAATCCCCGCGGCACCCGTATCTTCGGCGCGGTCGCCCGTGAACTGCGCGACCTTGGCTTTATGAAAATCGTCTCTCTGGCTAGCGAGGTGGTCTGATGAAAATTAAAAAGAATGATACGGTAAAAGTTCTTTCCGGCCGTGACCGCGGTGAAAGGGGAAAGGTCCTTTCAGTCGACCGTGAAAAAAACACCGTGACCGTCGAGGGCGTCAATGAGGTCTTCCGTCACGTGAAGCGTTCGCAGCGCAATATGCAGGGCGGCCGCCTTTCGAAGAGCATGCCTCTTCCGGTTGCCAAGGTGATGCTGATCTGCCCCACCTGCCAGAAGCCGACCCGCGTCAAGATGGGGGTCAACGCTTTCGGCAAGAAGACCCGCGTCTGTAAGAAGTGCGGTGTTGCGATCAACTGAAATTCCGCAGAGTCAATTTGTTGAAATCAGCCAACAACAGAAAGCAGTAAAGGAAAACGGCCATGGTGCCCAGACTTTTGGAAAAATACAACCAGACGATCGTATCGTCTTTAACCGAGAAGCTGAAGAAGACGAACGTCCATACCGTCCCGAAGCTCGAGAAGATCGTTGTCAACATGGGTGTCGGCAGCGCTATTCAAGACAAGAAATACCTTGAAGAGGCCGTTGACGTGCTGACTCAGATCACCGGCCAGAAGCCGGTCGTTACGAGCGCCCGCCGGAGTATCGCGGGGTTCCGCCTTCGTGAGGGGATGCAGATCGGCTGCAAGGTCACGCTCCGCGGCGACCGGATGTACGAGTTCATGGACCGGCTGATTTCCATCGTTCTTCCCCGTGTCCGCGACTTCCGCGGCCTCAATCCGAAGAGCTTCGACAGCCACGGGAACTACAACCTCGGTCTTTCCGAACAGCTGGTCTTCCCGGAACTGAACCCCGACAAGTACACCAAGAGCCAGGGGATGAATATCACCTTCGTGACGAATGTCGAAAGTGATGACGAGGCCCGCGAGCTTCTTCGCGCCTTCGGGATGCCTTTCAAAAACGAAGCAACCGCCAACTGATATACGCAAAGGTAACAAGAGAAATGGCAAGCAAATCGAAAATCGCAAAAGCCAATCGGGTTCCGAAGTTCAGCACCCGTCTGGAAAATCGTTGCAAACTCTGCGGCCGTCCCCGCGCGGTCTATCGCAAGTTCGGCATCTGCCGAATCTGCTTCCGGAAGTTGGCGGACCAGGGTCTCATCCCCGGTGTGAAAAAAGCGAGTTGGTAATATTGGTAAATAAGGAGTATTAAATATGTATTCAGACCCTGTAGCTGATATGCTGACCCGTGTCCGTAATGCCCTCAAGGTTGAGCGCAACTATGTGGAGATCCCCTATTCCCAGCTCAAAGCGCGCATTGCCGATGTTCTGAAACGGGAAGGTTACATCTGGGATTACGAAGTGGTCGAAGCCGGGAAGTTCCAGGCGATCCGGATCCTTCTGAAATACGGTCCCAACGGCGAGCGGGTGATCCAGCACATCCAGAAAGTCAGTAAGCCCGGACGCCGCTGCTTCAGCGGCCCGAAAGACCTGCGCCCCGTTCTCAACGGTTTCGGCATCACCATTCTGAGCACCAACAAGGGTGTTCTGAGCGACCGCGAAGCCCGTGAGAGCAACGTCGGCGGCGAGGTGATCTGCGAGGTTTGGTGAGAACCGGCCGCGGATCGGCATCAGAGTGAAAAGAGAAGAACGACTTTAGTCATAACAACAGTAGGGTAAGTCATGTCTCGAATTGGTAAGAAACCTGTTATTGTTCCTGACGGCGTAACAGTCACGATAGCTGACGGCGAAATCACCGTCAAGGGCCCGAAAGGGGAATTGAAGCAGTCCTACCGTCCGGAAGTCGCGCTGACATACGACGCCGACGCCAAGCAGATCGTCTGCGAGCAGGTCGCCCAGACCCGTACCGGCAACGCGATGCATGGTCTTTACCGCGCGCTGGTTCAGAACATGGTTATCGGGGTCACCCAGGGGTATGTCAAGAAACTCGAAATCTTCGGGACGGGCTACCTGATGGCGCTGGCCGGCGATGTGCTCCAAGTCCGCGCCGGGTTCGCCAATGAAATCCACAAGAAGATTCCCGCCGGTCTGAAGGTCACCTGTCCCGATCAGCAGCACTGCACCATCGAAGGGTGCGACAAGCAGCTGGTCGGCCAGTTCGCCGCCGATGTCCGCGCCATCCGCAAGGCGGAGCCGTACCTGGGGAAAGGTCTCAAATACGAGGGTGAGGTCATCCGCCGCAAAGAGAACAAGGCCGCCGGTAAGAAATAGTAACAGCCAGGTCATTTAGACAGAAATTCCGTTTAGAACGAACGTTCGAAACAATACAAGAAGGTTAAGTGGTATAGCCGTGAGAAAGCAAAAGCGATTGAATAATCAGAGAACGGTCCGCAAATTCCGGGTCACCAACGCAGTGAAGCGTCATTCCAATCGGCCTCGTCTTTCCGTCTTCCGCAGCGCGAAGCACATCTACGCCCAGGTCATTGACGACAACGAGCACAAGACCCTGGCGTCGGCTTCGACGATGGACAAAGCGTTCAAAGCGCAGAACATCTACGGCGGCAATGTCGCCGCCGCCGAAATCATCGGCAAAGCGGTTGCCGAACGCGCTCTGGCCGCCGGCGTGAAAGAGGTCTGTTTCGACCGCGGCGGTCACAAGTACCACGGCCGTGTTAAGGCTCTGGCCGATGCCGCCCGCGCGAACGGTCTTGACATCGGTCCGGCCGGCGAACAGCCCGCCGCTCCCGCCCCCAAAAAAGAGAAGGCCGCCAAGGCGAAGAAATAAGCGGGAAGTTCCTCAGGTAAATCACACAGAAAGTATCAAACTAACCATATAAGAGTGGATTGTTATGTCAACTGAAAGAATTCCGGGCGAACTGATTGACAAGGTAGTGAAGATTCGACGCTGCGCTGCGGTTGTCAAAGGTGGTCGCCGTTTTAGTTTCTCGGCGCTGGTGATCGTTGGTGACCGTCAGGGTCGGGTCGCTTGGGGTTACGGCAAGGCGAATGAAGTTCCCCCGTCCGTTGAAAAGGCGGTTCAGGACGGAAAGCGGAAACTCGTCAAGGTCAATCTGGCCGGTTCGACGATTCCGCACGAGGTGATCGGCACCTTCGGTTCGGCCAAAGTCGTTCTGATTCCCGCCCGTCCCGGTACCGGGGTCATCGCCGGAGCGGCTGTCCGCGACGTCTGCGAAGCCTGCGGAATCACCGATATTCTGACCAAATGTTACGGAAGCACCAATCCTACAAACCTCGTGAAAGCTACGATTTCGGCCTTGGAAAGCCTCCGCACCAAGAGTGAAGTCGCCAAACTG
>ONWH01000325.1 GCA_900321495.1 uncultured Planctomycetota bacterium | reverse complement strand
GGGAGCCGGTTTCTGGGGAGCGAGTCGCACCGGGTGCTCTACTTCTGGCATTTGGTGGGGAACAAGTTTCTCACCTTTCTTTCGAACTGCTTTACGAACCTGAACCTGACCGATATGGAAACCTGCTACAAGCTGTTTCGGCGGGAGGCGATTCAGGAGATTCTTCCGAAACTGCGGCAGAACCGTTTCGGTTTCGAGCCGGAGGTGACCGCCTACGTGGCGCGCCACGGTCTGCGCGTCTATGAGATGTCGATCAGCTATTCGGGACGCACCTATAAGGAAGGGAAGAAGATCGGCTGGAAGGACGGCGTGCAGGCGATATGGTGCATCATCAGGTACGGACTGGGGGCGAAAAAATGAGCGATCGGGGAGAGTGGGCGCTGGCGATTGCCCGCGAAGCGGGCGAGTTCACGCTCCGTTATTTCGACGATCCCGGGCTTCAGATCGACCGGAAGAAGGACGGAACCCCCGTTACGCTTGCCGACCGCGGCGCGGAAGAGCTGCTCCGCCGGCGGATCGCCGAGCGGTTCCCGGACGACGCGGTTCTCGGGGAAGAGTTCCCCGACCGTGAAGGGACGAGCGGGTACAGGTGGATTCTCGACCCGATCGACGGGACGAAGTCGTTCATCCACGGCGTTCCCCTTTATACGACCCTGGTCGGCATCGAAAGGGAGGGAAGCCCGGTTGCCGGGGTGATCGCGATTCCCGCGCTCGGGAAAGGGGTCTATGCCGAAAAGGGGGAGGGGGCGCGCCAGTGGCGTTCCGACGGGACGGTCCTTCCGGCCCGCGTTTCCGAAACAGCTCGGCTGGAAGACGCTCTTTTTCTGACGAGCGAGGTGAAGACGTTCGCCGAGACGGGCCGGGCGGAAATCTACCGCAGGCTCGATGCCCAATGCCGGCTGGCCCGGACGTGGGGGGACGCGTACGGCTATTACCTGGTCGCGACGGGGCGCGCCGATCTGATGGTCGATCCGGAACTGAGCCCATGGGATGCCGGTCCCCTTTCGACGATTCTGACCGAAGCGGGAGGGATTTTCGCCGACTGGACGGGACGCGAGACGATCTACGGCGGCGACGGGTTCGCCTGCAACCGCCTTCTGTTCGGCCGGGTGGCCGGGCTGCTGGGGGGGTTGGAACGGTGAGCGCTCGGTACTACTGGGAAGAGGCCGGCGGACCCGGCTCGGAGTCGGCGACTCTGACCGGGGACGAGGCGCGCCATCTGATCCGTGTGATGCGCGCCAAACCGGGAGATGAGTTTCTCCTCTTCGACGGGAAAGGGTACGAATACCGCGCCGAGGCGGCCGAAATCGGACGCGGGTCGGTCCGGCTCCGGATCCTCGAGACGCGGGAGGTCTGCAACGATCCGGAAATCGAGCTCTCGGCGGCGGTCGCCCTGCCGAAAGGGGATCGGCAGAAATGGCTGATCGAAAAGCTCACCGAACTGGGTGTGCGCCGGTTCGTTCCGCTCGAGACGGAACGCGCCGATATCAGGGTCGACGGCGGGGTACTGACCCGGCTGCGGCGACAGGTGGTCGAGGCGTCGAAACAGTGCGGCCGGTCCCGGTTTATGGAGATTCTCCCGCCGATGCCGCGCCGCGAGGCCGCGCGGGCGTGCGAAGCCGCTTCGCGGACCGCACCGCAGTTCGTTCTGGCGCATCCGGTTTCCGACGGGGCGTTCGGCCAGATTTCGTTTCTCGATTTTCTGCGGCGGAGTTTCACCGAAGGAGAGTGGCGGGGCGCGAAGCATTTCTTCCTGGCCGTCGGGCCGGTCGGCGGGTTTTCGGACCGGGAGGTTCAGGAAGCGGTCGGCGACGGCTGGCCGATCCTCGACCTGGGGAAGGAAGTCTACCGGGTGGAAACCGCCGCGATCACCGCGGCCGCCCTCTTTCTGCATCTCGGAGAGTGACCGGACGATGAAACGAACCCTTGCCCGCTGGACGGAAAAGCCGCGGATGCCGGAACTGAAAATGACTTCGATGATCGACGTCATCTTTCTCCTGCTGATCTTTTTCGTTCTGACCGCCAATTTCAACGAGATAGAGATGTTTCTCCGAATGAACCTTTCCGCGCCGGGGAAAGGGGCTCCCGCGGTTCCGGCCGCGCCGCAGCCGGAGGTTGTGCATATCCGTGCGGCGGACGGTGCTGACGGCCGTATGACATGGATCATCGGCGGTGTCTCCTGCGCCGACGAGGAGCAGATCGCCGCGGCTTTGGCCTCCGTTAATCGGAATGCGGCGGCGGTGATCCATCCGGCCGGCACCTCTTCGGTGGAGCAGGTGCTCGACATGTACGGACTCTGCCGCCAGGCGGGACTGAAACAGGTTCAGTTCGCCGCGGAAAAGAAAAACACACAGGTGCGGGATTTAACGGATTCCGAATAGATAAAAACTCTTCCGAGCGAGGTCTCTGATGGTCAGCTACATTTATCAGCAGGTCGGGCTCAGTTCCGAAAAGATCCGCGATCCGCGGAATCTGCGCGGATCGATCACGTCCGAAACTCCGGTGCTCATTCTTCTGGCCGCGGGGAAGGGGACGCGGTTCGGCGCCAGTCCCAAATGCATTGCACCGGTCCTCGGCAAACCGCTCGCGCGGCATACCATCGACAACTTCCTGCGCCTTCGCCCCGACGTGAAAGTCGTGGGGGTGGTCGGGTACAAGCACGACGAAGTCTCCGCCGCGCTCGGCGGGGACGCGGCTTACGTCGTTTCCGAAAATCCGGTGGGGGGGACCGCGTGGGCGGTTTACGAGGCGTTCTCGGTTTCGGAACTGATCGAAAAGAATCCGCCGGTGGTCATCTCGATGGGCGACCGCATCATCCCGAGCGGGCTGTTCCGCCGGATCCTGGCGGTTCATTTCGGCCGGGAGGCGGGGAACGAGCCGGTCCCGTCCCCCGCACGGCAGGCCGACCTGACGATGCTGACCGCCGTCTACGACGAGTCGCGCATCAAGGGGAAAGGACGCGTCGTCCGCGACGAGCGGAAGCAGATTGTGCGGATCATGGAGGAACGGGATATCATGGCGCTGGCCGATGCCGATTCTCCCGGCGGCGGTGAAAAGCGGCTTCTGCAGAACGCGTTTCTGAGTCTGAACGAGGGGAACTGCCCCCTCTATGTGATCCGCGCCCGGAAGCTGATGGAGCTGCTGATGCTCCTGTCGAACGATAACGCGCAGAACCAGTATTACCTGACCGATATCATCGAAAAGATCGCCTCGGAGGGAGGAGTGATCCGTTCGGTCACCGTCCGATCCTCCGACCCGGAGTACGGGGTCGTCTGCGCCGATGTGACGCGGCCCGACGACATTCCCCGCCTGGAATCGACCCTGGTTGAGGCGGGACGCGAGCAGGACGAAATCGCCCGCGCCGCAGAACTGATCCGCAGCGGCCGGCCAGCCGGCCAGGTGGCGTCGATTCGCCGGCAGTTGGAAGAGCTTCGGCAGGCGATCGTCCGCCGCAAGCTCGAGTTCAATCCGGACGCGCCCTTTTCGATCGGCGTGGCGGGAGGGCGGTTCCGCATCGCGTTCATGCACCCGGATATGGGGCGGTTTTTCGGTCCGGCGTGGCAGGTGCCGATCGGCGCATGCCGCGAATCGGGCTGCGAACAGATCGTCGTCTTTCTGCAGCGGGCGGACGACCGGAGACTCCACCTCTATCCGCTGGCCGAGCAGTTCCGCGAGACGGTCGATTCGATCGACTCGGACCGGGAAGAGATGTATCCGGACGGGTCGATTTCGGACTGGTACGCCTATGAGGAGTTCGGCACCCACATGAGCGAACGGCTCCTCCTTTCGCTGGGATATTTCAGCGATGAGGAGATCGACCGCCGGCGCGCGGCGAAGGTTCCTCTCCCGCCCGAATCGCTCTGGGTCAGCAACAGCATGCGCCGCCCGTTCTCGCTGGTCGGAAACGCCCTGGCGTCGCTGCGGACCTACCGCGACGGCGAGAAGGGGAGACGGATCGCCGAGGCGCTCGGCCGGGGCGAGTTCACCGGTCTGCGGATGGTCAGTACCGGGCTGATTCCGCAGGGAGGGTTCTCCTGCTCGAGCGCGCTGACGATCGCCGTGAAGAACGCCCTTTCGGCCCTCTACCATTTCGATCTGACCGCCGACGAGATGATCGAACTGGCGGCCCAGGCGGAGTACGGTACCGGCGTGCGTGCCGGCTCGCTCGACCAGGCGACGGTTCAGAAGGGGCGGCCGGGGGTCGGCACCCTGATTTCGTCGAATCCGCGCGACCATTACGCCATCCTCGGCGAGTTCCAGTTTCCTTCGGACCGGATCAGCGTGATTTTCCCCTATACAACACCGCGCGACAGCGGCGCGTGGAAATGGTCCGGCGGCTTTTACGCGTCCGACACACGCGGCCGGGGCGGGGACGCGGGACGGCTCACTACCTCGGAAATGCGCAAATTGACCGGCAAAGCCGCCGAAATCGCCGCGCTGCTGGTCCGCCAGCCGCTGGATGTCGACTTCTTCGATGAGATTCAG
The DNA here is from genome assembly GCA_900321495.1 of uncultured Planctomycetota bacterium. GTDB lineage: Bacteria > Planctomycetota > Planctomycetia > Pirellulales > Thermoguttaceae > RUG695. The sequence continues at coordinate 665 of ONWH01000325.1, read as the reverse complement.
GACGATCTCATGCGGGACGGTCTCCTGACCGACGGAACACGCCGGCATGTTGCCGACATCCTTCTGCGCCTGCCCCTGTGGATCGGGAAACGGGATCTGGCGGACCGGATCGCCGGTTCGTTGAAGTTCTACGAGGATGAGCTGGTACGCTGCCGCGCCATGTCCCGCACCGATGCCGCCGAGCAGGCGAAAAAGACGGCGGATCTTCTTCTGTCCGGATGGCGCGAACCGGTCTTCCGCCTTCCCGACGGTACCGAAAAGGCCGGGGTTCCGCTCCGCGCCATTCTCGCCTACCTTTACGGCGAAATGGCGAAAAACTTCTACTTGATCCATCATCCCGACCGCTGGATCGAATTTGTCTCCGCTTCGCAGCGGGGCGACCGCTGCTTTGAGTTCAATCCCGACGCGCTGCCGGAACGCGCTGATCTGGAGACGGAACTCGACTGGGAAAAGGATGTGCGCGGGCCGTCGCGGCTTGCGCGTTGGCTCGAAAAACTCGGCGCGGCTCCGTTCGATTTCAACGCGGGACTCGACGATGAGACGCTCCGGAAGACGCCCCCCAAATTCTACGCGCTCCGAGGCGGGAACTTCTTCCGCGGTCTGGCGCTGGTCGATCTGGCGGAACTCTTCCTGAAAAAGGCGTTCGGGAGCGCCGCCGTCGCGGT
>ONWH01000296.1 GCA_900321495.1 uncultured Planctomycetota bacterium | reverse complement strand
GCGGCGTAGCGGGTCATCCCGCTGGCGGGATAGCCGCTCTTGCTGCTGTTGTCGTAACTGATCGAACCGATGCTGTAAGGGGCGGTCGGCATCGCCATGGCGTCGGCGACGTCGTTCCGCTCGGGGTAGAGTTTTTCGGCCTGATTTGCCTTGTGCGCCTTGGCGAGGGTCAGAAGGCCGAAGAGCTGGAACTCTTCCCAGGTCGTTTCGTGCTCTTCCATCCAGAACGGCTTCACGGTGACTTCAACCGCCGGGGCCTCATCGGGCTGGCCGTTTTCGCTTCCCATCGTGAACGTGCCGCCGGGAATCGGGATCATCTTGAACTTGAGCGTCTCACCGGTGCTCGTCTGAAGCTCCTCTTCGTAGGCTTTCATGTCGGCTTCGGTGGCCGCTTCGGCGTCGGCGTTCGGAACGGCGTTCTCAAGCCACTGAAGGCTCGACTGGGTCGCCGGGTTTTGGGTCAGGTCTTCCTGAGCGTACGCGCAGGAGACGGCCGCCGCCATCAGGGCCGCGGCGAGCAGCATCATTTTTTTCATCGGCAAATACTCCTAACGATCTGGTCCCCCGCCGGCGGCGGGAGGAGGTAACCGCGCCCCCCTTTACGGAAAAGGGAAGCGCCAAACGGAAAAACTTTCACCCCCATTTTACCAGAATCAGGCGTTTTTCCAATTATTCGCCCCTCCGATTTGAGAAAATTTCGGGAAATTTTCCCTTTCCCTTCCGAAAAGGGGGGCGCAGCCTCCGTTTTTCCCCCTTTTCGAGACCGAAATTCGCTCATGTTCGCTCCCGTTCGGAGGGTTACAGGTTCCTTTAATTGGGATATAATGGGGCGTCGGGGCGCGGTCGGCGTCCCCGAGAGTAGATTGTTAATTTTACCGTGGTTCCCAGATAGGAGCGCGGACCCTCTTTGTTTCAGGGCCGCGTGAAGAAAGGGTCGTAAAAATGCTGAAAGTCATTCTGCCGGACGGATCGGAGAAAAGTTATTCAAATCCCGTGAAAGTGATTGATGTCGCCGCGGAGATCGGCGCCGGGCTCGCCAAGGCGACTCTGGCCGGCGTGGTGACCTTCCCCGAACAGCTCGACCAGAGCGGCCATCCGGTCACAAAAACCCTTTCGGCCGACACGCTCCTTCCCGCCGAAGGGACGGTGAAACTCCGCCTTCTGACCAAAAAGGATTCCGAAGCGCTTGATATTCTCCGCCATTCGGCCGCGCATATCATGGCGCGCGCGGTGATGCGCCTTTTTCCGAACGTCCAGCTGGCGTTCGGTCCGACGACCGAAACCGGCTTCTATTACGATTTCCTCTGCGACAAGCCGTTCTCGGAAGAGGATTTCGCCGCCATTGAAGAGGAGATGAAAAAGATCGTCAAGGCCGATGAGGCGTTCGAACGGATCGAAATGCCCCGTGCCGAGGCGATCGGCCTGCTCGCCGATATGGGGCAGACGCTCAAGGTCGACCATTTAGAGAGCGGTCTTTCCGATCAGGAAACGGTCTCGTTCTACCGGCAGGGGGAGTTCATCGACCTCTGCCGCGGCCCGCATATCCCTTCGGCGAAATGGGTCGGCGCGTTTAAGCTCCTCTCGGTGGCGGGCGCCTACTGGAAGGGAGATGCCAGCAATGTCCAGCTGCAGCGCCTCTACGGAACCGCCTTCTTCGACAAGAAGGAACTCGAATCGTACCTGGTTCAGCTCGAAGAGGCGAAGAAGCGCGACCACCGCGTTCTGGGGAAACGGCACGAGCTCTTTATGGTCGACCCGAAGATCGGCGGCGGCCTGGTCGTCTGGCTCCCGAAGGGCGCAATCATCCGGCGCGAACTTGAAAACTTCATCTACAAGGAGCTGATCCGTCACGGGTACCAGCCGATGTACTCCCCGGTGATCTGCCGCGTCGAACTCTTCGAGACGAGCGGCCATTACCCGTATTACGCCGACAGCCAGTTCCCGCCGATGGTTTTGAAGGACGGCGACCGCTATCTTCTCCGCCCGATGAACTGTCCGCTCCATGTCATGACGTATAATATGAAGCCGCGCAGCTACCGCGACCTTCCGCTGCGTCTGGCCGAGTTCGGAAACGTCCACCGGTTCGAGCAGTCGGGGGAGCTGAACGGCATGACGCGCGTCCGCGGGTTCACGCAGGACGACGCGCACATCTTCTGCACCGAAGACCAGGTCGAGGACGAGTTCCGCGGCTGCATCGAAATGACCCAGCTCGTCCTGAAGACGATGGGCTTTGCCGACTACGAGGTCCGGCTCAGTTTCCGCGACTGGGTCAGCAACAAATACGTCGGCGACCCCGAAAACTGGAAGAAGGCGCAAAACGCCCTTGAAAAGGTCTGCCGCGACATGAACCTTCCGAAGCTCGACATCGTCGAGGGGGAAGCCGCGTTCTACGGGCCGAAGGCCGACTTCATCGTCCGCGACTGCCTGGGCCGGAAATGGCAGCTCGGGACGGTCCAGCTCGACTACAACCTGCCGTCCCCCTCCCGGTTCGACCTGAAATACATCGGCGCCGACAACCAGCCGCACCAGCCGGTGATGATTCACCGCGCGCCGTTCGGCTCGTTCGAGCGGTTCACGGGGATTCTGATCGAGCATTTCGCCGCGGCGTTCCCCCTCTGGCTCTCGCCGGAACAGGTCCGCGTCCTGACGGTCAGCGAGAAGTTCAACGAATACGCCAAACAGGTCGAAAAGGCGCTCTTCGACGCCGACCTGCGTGTGACGACCGACCTGCGTCCCGAAAAGATCGGCGCGAAGATATTCTCGAGCCGCGGCGATCTGGTCCCCTACGTCTGTGTCGTCGGCGGAAAAGAGGCCGAAAGCGGAACCGTCTCGGTCCGGAGCCGGAAAGACGGCGAGCTGGGCGCAATGCCGGTCGCCGAGTTCATCCGGAAGCTGAAAGACGAGATCGCCGCCAAGACGCTCCCCTTCTGATCCGCCGAAAACGAAAGGCCCGGCCGTGTTTACCGCCGAAATCATCTCGATCGGGGACGAACTGACAAGCGGGGCGCTGGTCGATACGAACAGCGCCTTCCTGAGCCGCGAGCTCGGCGATCTCGGAATACCGGTCCTCTGTCATACAACCGTCGGGGACGACCTGGCCGCGATGACCGGGGTCTTCCGCGCCGCCCTTTCGCGCAGCGACCTGGTTCTGATCACCGGCGGGCTCGGCCCGACCGAAGACGACCTGACCCGTCAGGCGGCCGCCGATGCCGCCGGGGCCGGTCTGGTGCAGGACCCTTCGGTCATGGCGCATATCCGCGGCCTCTTCGAGCTCCGCGGACGGCCGATGCCCCCCTCGAACGAAATCCAGTCTTTTTTTCCGCGCGGCGCGAAGGTGATCGGCAATCCCCACGGGACGGCTCCCGGCTTCGCGATGGAAGTCCGCCGCGGCGGGCCGGTCCCCGGCGCCGGCCGCGCCAAGATGCTCGTCTTTCCCGGCGTCCCCGCCGAACTCTGCGACATGTGGGAAGAGACCGGCCGTGCCCTTTCACTCGACTGGCACTGCGAGCTGACCGGAAAGCGCTACACGACGGTGACGCGCGTTCTGCGCACCTT